>CANFHS010000023.1 GCA_947446835.1 Bacteriovoracaceae bacterium | reverse complement strand
GGGCTCCAGCCCACAGGCCGATCCGTCGGCCTTTCGTGTTTTGCATCCCACAAGGATAGCAGCTCGCTTGCCGGGGCCAACCTTTTCCAGGGGGCATCCTGGCCGGAATCTGACAAATTCCCTGCGTGACATCGGCCGCGATTCGACGGAATGAGACGCCATGAGTCATGTTTACCGTCTGTTCCTGTTCGCCTGGTCTCTGGTCGCGATGGGACTTCCGGTTGCCGTCGCTCAAGCGGCGACGCCCGGACCCCAGCAGAGCCTGAAGGACTTCGAGACCCGTCCCCGGATGGTGGTGCTCGTGGTTTTTGACCAGATGCGGGCCGATTACCTGACCCGTTTCTCGTCGCGCTTTCTTCCGGAAGCCGGCGCCCAGGGCCAGGTCGGAGGCTTCCGCTGGCTCATGTCCAAAGGGGCCTACTTTCCCTTTGCCGAGTACGGAATCCTGCAGAGCATGACCGGGCCCGGCCACGCGACCCTGCTTTCCGGCTCGTATCCCTACCAGATGGGCATTTCGAGCAACCACTGGGTGAACGCGGAAACCGGCCAGAAGACCTACTGCGTGGCCGACAAGGATGCGCCCCTGGTCGGAGGCGGCGCGGACAAGCCCGGCATGTCGCCCCGGAATTTCCTGGGAACCACGGTGGGTGACGAGCTCAAGAACGCAGGTCATCCCTCGCGGGTCGTGGCGGTTTCGCTCAAGGACCGTGCAGCCATCCTGATGGGAGGTCATCGTGCGGATCTGGCGCTCTGGTTTGATCCTTCGGTGTACGGTTGGGTCACCAGCCGCTACTACCAGAAGCAGGGCGAGCTTCCGGGCTGGGTGCAGGAACAGAACCGGGCCATCCAGGCCCGAAAAGGCGAGAAATACACCTGGGGCGAAGGCGGCAAGCCCACCGGGCTTTCCTCGGGGCAGAATGCACCGGATTGGAAGAAGACGGTCGAGATCGGCTCCTATGTCGCCGCAGGCACTCCGTTCGGGGTGGACATCACGGTGGATGCGGCTCTCAAGGCCATGGAAGCTTTCAAGCTGGGCCATGGCACCGCGACCGACGTCCTGGCCGTGAGCTTTTCGTCGCACGATTACCTGGGCCATGCGACCGGGCCGAATTCCCGCGACATGGAAGAAATGACAGTGGCTGAAGACCGCCGGCTGTCGCGACTCCTGAATGGCATCCGCAAATCCCTTCCCCATGGCCTGAAGGATGTCGTGGTGGTCCTGACTGCCGACCACGGCGCTCCCAATGAGCCCGATGCGCTCCAGGCTTCGGGAATGGCCGCAGGACGCATCTCTTCGGCCAGGATCGCCTCCGAGGTGGAAGAGGCCCTGACCCGTCGTTTTGACAAGCCCGCTTCAGGCAAGTGGCTCACCGCTTCGGCAGACTTCCAGTTCTGGCTCGACCCTTCCTCCGTGGCGGGGGTCCGTGAAAAAGCCGACCGGGCCACGATCGAAGCCGTGGCTGCTTCGGTCATCCAGGCCCGCAAGGGCGTGGCCCAGGTGCTGACCGGCTCCGAGCAGCGCAGGCACCAGCTTCCGGTGGGCCAGGTGGGCGAACAGGCGGCGCGGACCTATTTTCCGGGTCGAAGCGGAGACCTGATCCTGGTTCCGCGTCCCTACTTCTTCGAGGAAGGTGAAGGGATCAACCACATGACCGGCTATGCGTATGATCGCATGGTGCCCCTGATCCTGGCAGGCCCGGGGCTCAAGCCGGGAGTCTACGCCGAGTCGGCCCGCATCGTGGATCTGGCGCCCACGCTCGCCTACCTGCTGGGTGTGGTGGCGCCCGCCCAGTCCGAAGGTCGTGTGCTCGGCGAAGCCATCACCACGGTGGGCCGCGCCAAGTAACGTTTCAGGGCCAGGGCACCCAGCCACGCCGCGACCAGGCCCAGGGCCATGTGGCCCGGGCCGAAGCGCCAGTCGGTGAGCAGCGCCAGGAGCGCCAGCAGGAAAACTCCGTTGAGCCAGCGCGTGGCCACCTGGAGCAGTGCCCCCAGCGTCGCAAAAGCCGCGATGGCCACCGAGTAGTCTCCCGGGCCTGCTGCGTGTGCCGCGACCGCGCCCAGGATCACGACCAGGGCCACGAAGCGGGAGCCGATCCAGAGCTCAAGCAGTGCCGAGGGCAAGAGCAGGAACGGCAACCAGCCCGTGTGTCCCAGCGCATGCTCCGGAAACACCAGCCATGCGCTGGCCAGCACGGTCAGGCCCCAGCTGAAAGGGATCCGGGCCAGATTCTGGCTGAACCGGGGCGAGGGCTCGCGGATCAGGAAGTCCTCGCGTACGAAATCCCGCACCTGCATGCCCGCCCTGAACCGGAGGATTCCTGCCCGGAGTGACGCCCGCAGGACTTCCGGTAGTCCCCCGGGCACGAAGGCGCGGACGAGGCCCAGCAGGTTTCCTGGTCGAAGCAGCGGACCCCGGCTCAGGAGGTAGACCGGTTCTTCGCGGGTCGGGCCGAACTTCTTCTTGAACTCGGCCAGCGAGCGGAAGCGGAAGAGGAAATCTCCGTGCCGCGACAGCGCCTGCAGGGATGAGGCTCCGGCCAGGGGCGACACGCCTTGCGACACCCACGAAGCGCCGGCATTTTTCAGGAAGCGCATGGCCTCCAGGATGAGCAGCTCCGAGGAGCCCGCCGGGGTGGAGGGTGCGCGCAGCAGGTCGGCCAGGTACCAGCCGTTCCCGCTCCAGGCCGGGATCGCAGCCAGAAGCGCCAGGGGCCGGCGGTCGTGCTCCAGCACAAAGTACAGCTTGTGCTGGCCCTGTTCCCAGGGCAGCACCGTGCTGAGAAATCCGAAAGGCGCCATCCAGCGCGTCTCGAGCCACTGCCGGATGAGCTGGTCGCAGGCGGCGCGAAGCGATGGGTCGATTTCCTGGAACCGGAGCGCGCGGACGCGGGCCCCGCGGGAGTGCAGCTGGTGCGCCGAGTGGAAATGCCCGGGGTCGGGTTGGTAGCGGTCCAGGTCGAACAGGGGCTCCACGCCGATCTGTGAAACCTGGAATCCCGCGCCTGCGCATTCATCTGAAAATTCCCGGGTGCAGGGGAGGATCAGTGCGGCTCTTCCCGCCTGGCGCGCGGCCTTTTCGAAAGCCTTCAACGCCTCCAGCCGTGCGGATCGGGGCCCCAGGGGTTCGCCCGAAGCCACCCACGTCCGGCGGTTTTCCACATAAGGAATATGGACCGCCTCGGGGTATCCGGGAACCCGGGTGCTGAAGAGCTTGAATTCCGGGTAAAGGCCCAGGAACGCGGTACTCGACTCTCCGAACCTCCGAAGGGCGCTCTCCAGCGGGGAAGGGTCGGGGGCGTGGTTCAAGCGGGAAGCTCCGCCCGGGTGGACAGGCGCACGATCTCGCTGAACTTGATGGGGCAAAATGCGCGAGCCTCGTCGCGGATCTGCTGGGCCTCGTGGTCCTCCGGGTCCGTCAGGCGCATCAGCTGGAGATGCAGGCGCGGCGAGTAGGGATTCAGGGCCAGCGCCGCCTTCAGGATCGGCGCGGCCTCCGGGCCCCGCTCCAGCGCTCCCAGGGCCTCGGCCGCGAGGCCCATGGGCTCCCAGGCCAGGGGGACTCTGGCCATCAGGTTCCGTGCCGATTCGAGCGCTTCATGGGCCAGGCCTTGCCGGAGGTGCTGGCGCACGAGCCGGATGCCGACGCAAAGCTCGAAACTCCGGTCGCGACGGGTGGCGAGCTTCTGCAGGAATGAGGCTTCCAGCGATGAGCGAGTCGAAGCGTAGATGTGGAAAAGTGGATAAAGATTGTGGAAATCTCGCGCCCCGTCCTGGAGGCAAACCCACACGGCAGTCTGTCCCGCCGGGGAACGCCTCCACGTTCTGAGCATCCGCAGGTGGTTCCGGGTGAGCTTCGTCGGATCCACGATCCAGGCGCCGATGTGATGCATCGCGAGGCCGGGATTCAGGCCTGCCTGGATTCTGCTCCAGGGACCCGCGGGCGCGGAAACAGCCGGAGAGGAGCCGCCAATCCAGGCCAAGGTGGAGCGGCTCCGGGCCACCCGCTCCTGGCTTTCCTGGACGACGTTCCAGAGCGCCTGGAGGCTGAATGGACGGCAAACCGCGAAATCGTAGCCCGGGGGAAAGTCCTTGAGGCTGCGCCGATCAGGCGCGACCCAGCACCGGATTCCCGCGCCGGTGAGGGGAGCAGGCTCCTCGTCGCTGAGGGTCAGCGAAAACGGGTGATTGGCCTGGAGCGCCCGGCCCTGGGTCGGCCTGCGGATTTCCGCGGTCAAACCCCGCTCGTCGAGCCAACGGGTCAAGGCTCTCCAATCATCCGGCTTTCGGGAAACCACAAGGGCCTTCATGGGCCCTATGACTGTACCTCACCCTGGGGTTGCGGGTTTATCCAATCTTTCCGGATTCCTGGGTCCGTGTCGGAGGTGACCCCCCCTTGGGATCCGAAATCCCTCCTCTTGGCGGCGGGAAAAGCTCAAAATAGGAGGAGAGGCTTCCGGATGTTTCTTCTCCTTGGGATTCTGCTTCAGCTGCTCGCGGGCAGCGGCCTGATCGGTTCGGCCTCGGCTTGGGATGAGCCGATGGAAGGGGTCGCCAGCCGCTATACCGCGCCGTTTCTGGAGATGCTGCGCGTGCGCGTGGCCGGGCCTCCTTTGCCTTCTCCGGGGAGCGAAACCGGTTCGCCGGTTTTCCAGTGCATCGACACCGAAGGCGCGCCTCTTCTGATGGGCTTTGAACAGCAGGTGGTGATCGAGGCTCCGATGGAGGCTGTCAGCGCGGTCATCGAGCGGATGGAGCGCTATCCAGAGCTGTTTTCCGGGCTGGCCGAGGTGCAGGTCGAACGGCAAAGCGCCTCGCACTGGAGCACCCGCTGGGAGCAGCGTATCCCCCTGCTTTTTGTTCCCAACATCCACTACCAGATGGAGTACGTGATCGGCTCGCCGATCCCCGGAAAGCGTCTCTTCCGCTACCAGCTCAAGGCGTCGGGAGACCTGAAATCCAGTGATGGGGCAGTCCTGCTGGAGACCCTCGGCACGGGCCGCACGCTCTATTCGGAATGGGATTTCTACGAAGCCGACTGGGGAATTGCCGCCACGTTCGGCCGCGGCTGGCTCTGGCGGAGGAATGCCGAAGGCGTGGTGCTCTCGACCCTGGCCATCAAGGCAAAGAGCGAAAAACCCGGCCTGACCGAGAGCCAGGCGCGCGAACTGGCCGAGACCTGGGCCAGCCAGCAGGGGCTCGATTTCGAGTGCCGGGCCTGGTTGCCGCCTCCGGCCTGGCTCAAAGGACCTGGAGCCCCTCAAAAATGAGCGAGGCGCGATTCGCGGTCCGGGAGGCCTGAAGGTCGACGCGGAACCGCAGCTCCACGTCGTTCTTTTCCTCGGGGTCCAGCAGCATCTGCGAGAGCGCCAGCGTCTGGCCGTCGGTGCTGGGCTCGAAGCGGGTGTTCTGTGGAGCGCGGGCCCGGGGGTCGGTCAGGATGCGCAGCCGCTCTGCATAGAAGGGGGCCATCGCGGCCTCGAGTTCCTCGGGCGCTGGTCGTGGGCCTTCCGGCGGAGCGAGCTCGGCCAGGATCTCGGATGCCTCCTCGTATTGGCCTCCGGAAAGGGCCCTCACCACGCGGAACACCTCGTTCCGGATCAAGATGGGGAAGCGCCTGGGGTCGCGGGTCAGGTCGTAGGCGGCCTCCGGGCGCGCCTCTTCGCCCGGGGCGGGCGGACGGTACGCGGGGTTCCTGAGTTTCTCCCACTCCTCGATGAGGCTCGAGTCGATCTGGCGCAGCACCGTGCCCAGGTACTCCTCGATGGCCAGGATCTCGTCATTCTTGGCCTGTTCCGGAACCGTCTGCACGAGCGCCTTGTACACTTCCGACAGATAACGCAGCAGCAGCCCTTCGGACCGCTGCAGTCCGTACTCCTTCACGTACTCGGCGAAAGTCATGAAGGTCTCGACCATCTCGCGGGCAATGGACTTGGGGCGGATGTTCTCCTGGCCGATCCACGGGTGTTCCGCCGCGAAGCGGTTGAAGGACTCGTAGATGAACTCGCGCCGGGGTTTCGGGTACTCGAGCCTTTCGAGCTCCTCCATGCGCTGGTCGTAGTCCATGCCCTCGGCCTTGAGCTGTCCCAGTTTCTCGGTCTTGAGCCGATCCAGCTGCTTTCGCAGGATGAGTTCCGGGTCCTCGACGATCGATTCGACCAGCGTCAGCAGGTCGCGGGCATAATCCGGGCTTTCGCGATCCAGCAGAGGCCAGGTGTCGATCAGCCAGAGGGAAAGCGTCTGGTGCAGCGAAAAATCCTGCTGCAGGTCCACATTCAGCTCCAGCTTTCCCGGGCGATCACCGCGTTCCCGCGATGGAAGGATGCGGATGATGCCGCGTTCGACCAATGAGCGGAAGAGCGTGAACGCATGCTTGCGGTGGCGCTTCTTCTGGTTCTCGGATTCGTGCGATCGGTCGATCAGCTGCCGCATGGCCTGGCACCCGTCATCGTGAGTGCGCGACAGCACGTTCAGCAGCATTCCGTGGTTGATCTGGAAGCGCGACTGGAGCGTCTCGGGCGGCGACTGGATGAGGCGCTCGAACACCTGCTTGTCCCAGTGGACGTAGCCCTTGTCGGGGGGCTTGCGCTTGACGATCTTCTTCAGCTTCTTGGGGTCGCCGGCAGCCTTGCGCTCCATCTCGAGGTTCTCGATGAGGTGCTCGGGAGCCTGCGCCACGACGGTGCCCAGGTCGTCATAACCTTTTCGTCCCGCGCGTCCCGAGATCTGCTGGAAGTCGCGGACCGAAAGGAGGGTGCTCTTTTCGCCGTCGAACTTGCAGAGCCTGGTGAAGAGCACGGTCCGGATGGGCACGTTCACGCCCACGCCCAGGGTGTCGGTGCCGCAGATCACCTTCAGCAGGCCTTTCTGGGCCAGCTTTTCGACCAGTAGCCGGTAGCGGGGCAGGAGCCCCGCATGGTGAAGGCCCACGCCGTGCTTGAGCAGCCTCTGCAGCTCCTTCCCGTACGGGGAGCGGAAGCTTGCGCCTTCCATCTCGTCGGAAATCCGCTTTTTTTCCTCCTTCGTGCAGAAGTCGACCGAGAGCAGGTTCTGCGCCTCCTCGGCGCAGGCGGCCTGCGTGAAGTTCACCAGGTAGATGGGCGCCCGGCCCCTCTCGATCAGCTTTTTCATGGCCGCGTGGAGCGGCTCCTCGGAATAGTGGAACTCGAGCGGAACCGGCCGCGCCACCGAACGGATCACCGCGGTCTCGCGGCCATTGAGGCTGGTCAGCGTCTTCTCGAAAAGCCCGGTGTCGCCCAGGGTGGCCGACATGAGCAGGAAGCGGGCCTGGGGGAGCGCCAGGAGGGGAACCTGCCAGGCCCAGCCGCGGTCACGGTCCGAGTAGAAGTGGAACTCGTCGATCACCACGTCGTCGACGCGGGCTTCGCTGCCCGAGCGAAGCGTATCGTTGGCCAGGATCTCGGCCGTGCAGCAGATGATGGGGGCGCCCGGATTCACCGAGCCATCTCCCGTGATCATGCCCACCTGGTCGGGACCGAAGTCGCGGCACAGCGCCAGGAATTTCTCGTTCACGAGCGCCTTGATGGGGGATGTGTAGAAGGAGCGGCGCCCGGCGGCCAGCGAGTGCAGATGGAGCGCTGACGCCACGAGGGATTTCCCCGAACCTGTCGGGGTGTTCAGGATCAGGTTCTTCCCGGAGTACAGTTCCAGGATGGCCTCTTCCTGGGCCGGGTAAAGCTCCAGTCCCAGTTCCCCGACGTGTTCCAGGAACCGCTCCAGCACGGCGTCTCCGCCCATCGCGGGCCCGTCGGGATGCTCGGTCAGGCGCTGGTGGAGGTTCATCGTTCAGCCCTGGCCTGGCGCGCGCGCGCCGATGGGCTGGCCCAGCGGAATCCAGGTTTCGAGGCCCGAGCGCGACCGCTCCAGGAGCCCGTGATCCAGCTTCCAGGGGCCTGGCTCCGCGAGCAGCACCGCCGAGGAACCGCCGAAAAGAAAGTAGCCCTTTTCGTCTCCGCGCCCGAAGGCGCGGTTCTCGGGCCAGCTCTGCTCGATCTTGCCCACGCTCATGGCGCCGATCTCGACGAAGGCCAGCTTTCCGAAGTTCCTGGTTTCGAGAAGCGCCACGCGGCGCTCGTTCGTGATCAGGATCTCGGGTCGCTTCCGCAGGGCGATGGGGCTCACCGAGTGGAGTTGCCCGTGCATCGGGTACGACTCCAGGGTGCGGCCCTCGTCCGGGTAGTGGTAGCGGTGGTAGTCCACCGGGCAGAGGCGTGCGATCCACGCCGGCCCGCCCGCAAAGGGGGCAGCTTTTTCCTCCGACCCCAGCAGCTCGGCCGCCGTGAGGGCGATGCCTTTCACGGGAAACCGGTGACGGGGATCGAGGCGCTCAAACGCCAGGTAGCGGGCCTCGGCAAACGCGCCCAACGTGCCCGGCGCCTCGGGAAACGGGCGCGCGCCTTCGCGGAACCTGCGGATGAAGAAATCGTTGAAGGTCTTCCAGGGGCCCGGCTCGTACTCCTCGACCGGAATACGGTAGTTGCGGATGAACGCGTCGATCTTGCGCGCGCTGAGGCGGGTGTCCTGGAAGCCGCCATAGAGTCGGGAAAACCACGGCCGGCTCAGCAGCGTGTCCGAGAGGGCGCGACCCGCCGCGGTCTCGTAGAGCCAGCGCAGCGGACCTTCGCCGAAGATTTCCTCTTTTTCGATCCGGCCCTGGCGTGAGTTCCAGAACTGGATGGAGGGCCTGGTTTGGGATTCGCTCATGCGGGTCCAGTCTTCCGTTCAGTAGATGGGCCCCAGGACCAGCCTGGGATCGGGATAAAGTTCAAGCGCCCGCTCGCGATCCGCCTCGCTGACGGCGCCTGGAAGATCGGGCTTTTCGGGCTTCTGCCAGCAAAGCTGGAAGTGCAGGTGCGGATTCCAGCCACCGTTCTCGTGGCGGTCTCCCACCCAGGCAATCACTGCCCCGGCCTCGAAGGACTGGCCGGGCGCCTTGCCCTCGACCGAGCGGGCGGAAAGGTGGCCGTGGAGCGCATAGAGGGGACGGTCGCCCAGCCGGTGCTCGGTGACGAGCGTGTACCCGTAGTCGCCCGGGGCGCCGTTGTATCCGAAGCAAAGCACCCGGCCCGCGGAGAACGCGTGGATCGGCGTCCCCACGGGCGCCCCCAGGTCGATGCCCATATGGATGTCCCGCACGCCCCCGAAAAGCGGGGTGGTGTACATGCCCACGCGCTTTTCGTTGTAGCGGCCGATCCCGTAGCCGGAGCGCAACTGGCGGTCCGGATCGTATCCTTGGGTGAAGTCAAAGACCTCGGTGCCCGGCGGCAGGGCAATGACCGGATGAAACGAGTCCATGGTATAGGGGTCTTACCATGATCACGATCCTGTGCACGCCCCGCTCTCCTTTTGCCCGCCGGGTCCGGCTGGCGTTTCGCCGTTTGAAGATCGAGCACCGCGACGAGTTCGTGGATCCGTTTCATCCTTCCCCGGAATTCCTGGCAGCCAATCCCTTGGGTCTGGTGCCGGTGGTCCTGGGCTTGGCCGAAAAACCCCTGCCCGACTCCGCGTTGATCCTGGACGAGCTGGATGCACGTGGGAAGGGCATCTGGCCCCAGGACGCCCGTGCCCGGACCGAAGCTCGCCGGCTCAGCATCCTGGCGGAAGGGGTGATGGCAGCCGCGGTGGCCTATTACCTGGAAGGAATGCAGCCGCAGCCTGACCCCGAGACGAGGCAGGAGCACCTGGACAATATCCGCCGCACCTTGGGGGTGCTGGCCTCCGAATCCATTTCCCCTGGCTCGCAGCCGGGCTGGGATCTGGCCGTGGCACTGGAGTACGTGAGCCTGCGGTGCCCGGATCTGGACTGGAAAGGCGCTCATCCGGGCCTGGTCGCTCACCTGGACCGGGCGCTTGCCGACGCGGATTTCCACGCGACCCGGCCACCGGCAGCCTGACCCGCGCTTAGCCCGGGTTTCCGGTCCCGGACGGAGTGACGGCCTCCAGCCTGAACTCCTCGATCTTTTCGATCTCTCCCACGAGCCAGAGCGCATCACCCGGCAGGATGAGCGCCTGGGAGTCGGGATTGAGCAGGCGTTTTCCCTCGCGCTCGATGCCTACCACCATGGCGCCGAAGCGCTCCCGGATGGCGCAGTCACGCAGCGAGCGCCCGACCAGGGGGGATCCGGGGTCCACATTGATGTTGCGAAGCTCGAATCCCTCGATGGGATCGAAATCCTCCTCGAGTCCCGGCGGATGCTCGAGGAAGGTGCGCGCCGACTCGACCTGCTCGTCGGTGCCAAGCACCAGCAGCTCGTCCTTGGGGAACACCGGCAGCTCGGGGCTCGGGGCCACCACGAAACGCAGACCGCGACGGATCACGACGATGTTGAGCCCGAAGCGGGACCTCAGTCCCAGTTCCTTGATCTTGAAGCCCACGACCTCGGAATTGGGATGCACCTTGATGCGCACCAGGTGCGCGTCCCACGGGGCAAGTCCGCGGATGATGTCCGCCCGGCGGCCGCTGCGGGGTTGGTCGCCCGAAAGGCCCGAGAGAAGTTCCTTCTCGAACCAGCGGTAAGCGCCTTCGAGCCTGCGCGTCCAGGCCAGCACCAGCACGGCCACCAGGCCCAGGGTGAGGGGGGCTGCCACCTCGGTCGGGAAGAACTCGCGCGACAGCAGACCCAGCCAGATCACCGTCAGGAGTCCGAAGCCGAAGGCCGGCATGGGACGGTCGAACACGCGCAGCATGGCCCACAGGAAAGGCGCCGAGGCCATCGCCGCCAGGAGCCATCGCACCGCCAAGGATCCGGGAAAGGGGAGCCACTCGGCCAGGACGACATGGATCACGGTGATGGCGATCCCGCAGCAGACCCAGCGGAACAGCCGCAGGTAGAACTCCCCGCGACGTTCGCGGTCGGCCCTGCGATCCAGGCACCACGCCGCGTAGCGGTTCAGGAACTCGCGGAACGAGGGCGGAAGCTGGTACTCCAGGCGGTGGGCCACCCGGTGCGAAACACGGTTCAGCAGCGGGGTGGTGAACGAGGTGATGAGGCTTGCGGCCACCGCCATGGGGTAGAGCAGCTCCTGGCGGGGACCGGCAACGATGGCAAGCCCCGCGATGATGAACGAGAACTCCCCGATCTGGGCCATGCCGAGCCCGATCTGGATGGCGGTGCGGAAGGACTGGCCCGTGATCAGGGCACCCAGGCTCACGAAAAGCGACTTTCCCGCCAGGACCAGCGCGGTGAGGGCCAGGGCTTCGGGCCACCAGAGGCGGGCCTGGTCCAGGTCCAGCAGCATCCCGATCGAAACGAAGAAGATGGCCGCAAAGACATCGCGCAGCGGTTTGACCAGCTCCTCGATGCGGTGGGACTCCGAGCTCTCGGCCAGGATCGATCCCATGATGAAGGCGCCCAGCGCCACCGAGTAGCCGAACTGGTCGGCCAGGACCGCAAGGCCCAGGCAAAGGCCCGTGGCCAGCACCGTGAGCATTTCCTCGCCCCCGCGGCTTCCGGCCAGACGCACCAGGCGGGGCACCACGAAATAGCCCACCAGGAACCAGCTGCCCACGACCAGGAGCAGTTTTCCCGCCGATCCGAGCAGCAGCAGACCCGTCAGCTCGCGGGACTGGCCGAGGGTGGTCAGGGCGACGATCATCAGGATGGCCACCAGATCCTCGACGATCAGCACCCCGAAGATGGCCTCGGCAAAGCGGCGTGTGCGTAGCCCGAGCTCATCGAGCGTCTTCAGGATGATGGTGGTCGAGGATACCGACGCCATCGTCCCGAGCAGCACGCTGTCGCGGGCGCTCCAGTGCAGGCCGAAGCGCGCCAGCGCGAAGCCGCAGCCGAAGAGCGAGGCCATCTCGAAAAGCGCCGTGCCTACCGACGAGAGCCCGACCCGCGACAGCTTCCGGAAGCTGAACTCCAGGCCCAGGCTGAACATCAGGAAGATGATGCCGAGCTCGCCCCAGAGGCGCACGTTCGGGAAATCCGAGATCACGCTCCAGCGGCGTGCGGCCTGGCCCAGGGCGATCCCGGCCACCAGGTAACCCAGCACCACCGGCAGGCGCAGTCTCTGGAAGATCGCGCTGATGATGCCCGCCGTGGCGAGCAGGATGGCCAAGTCCCGGATCAGGGGCGCCAGGTGGGACATGCGCTCACACTCCCATCGTGTCGAGGATCTTTTCGGTCCAGAGGTACTGCAGGCGGTGATCCATCGGGTCTTCCGAGAACGTCAGCGGATCGGGCCGGGTGCGCGAGGTGCCGAAGGCGCGGTTCACCGCCTTGCGGTGCTTGAGCTGCCACATCGGATTCGTCCGCTCGATGAACTTCGCGTCCAGCCGGAGCGCCCGGTCGGCGGCCCGGAGGGCATAGGGCTCGATGACCGGAAAGAGCGCCGGAATGGCCTTGCGGATGCGGGCGGGGGAGTAGAGTTCAAGCGCCCACCAGGTGGCCAGCGAGGCTGCCTGCAGGTAATTGCGATAGGGTCTTCCGCGGAGCCCTTCCTGGCGCACGCGCGTGCCAGGGTCATAGGTCACGCCTACCTGGTAGCAGGCCTGGGCCAGCTCGGGCCCCAGCTCATCGCCCAGGGCCATGTCGAGGACCACGACCTGGCTTTCCGCGAAGTTCAGCCAGCGTCGCTGGCCGTCGGCGTCGCGCGGGCACGGGGGCAGCAGCTTCCACAGGATGCGGTGATTCTGCTCGTGGAAGAGGCTCGTCACGGAGCTGCGAAGGTCCAGGTAGCGTGCCGCTGCGGGCCTTCCCGCGCCTTCGCGCGCCAGCCACGAAAGCTCGCGGTCCAGCGCGCTGTACTCGATCTCGGTGCCGAGGAGGGCTGCCGACCCCAGCGTGCGCGGAGTGGAGACGAACGAGGCCCGCAGCGTTCCGCCCAGCTCGAGGAACAGGGTGCGGCTCCGGCGGTAGAGCGCGCTCCGGGCGAGCAGGAGCGAATCGAACGGATGACCGGCCCGGGCCAGGCCGTGCGGCTTCCGGGGCGAGGCCTTTTCCAGGGCGCGGTGGCAAACGATTGGACCTTTCATGGCTTGCCGATCTGCAGCCAGAGGAACTGGTGCAGGGCCTCAGCCCGGGTCTCGATCGAAGCCAGGTTCACGTATTCATCGGGCGAGTGCATGCGGCCGCCCGAGGGTCCGAGTCCGTCCAGGATGAGCAGGCCGGGCCGGCTCATGTAGCAGCAGTCGGCCGAGCCGCCGCTTCGGCGTGCCGCCGGGCGCTGGCCTTCCAGGCGTTCCACCAGCGTCGCGTAGGCATCGGCCAGCGCGCGGCCCGCCGGCTCGGCCTGGAACGGCGGACAGTCGTCCTCGATATCCCACTTCACGGTGGGGCGGGCGCCATCCTCGGGCGAAGGCGCCCCGGGCTCCTGCAGCACCTGCAGGATGCGACCATGAAGCGTGTCGCGGTGGACGAAATCCGAGAAGCGCGTGTCCAGCTTGGCTTCGGCCTGGCCCGGGATCACGTTGTAGGTGTCGCGCCGGGTCCGCAGGCTTCCGACGCTCACGGTGACATCGTTCGCGGTATCGCCCAATTCCTGGATGCGTGCCAGCTTCCTCACCAGCTCGTGGGCCGCATTGATGCCGTGCCGGTGGCCGCGTCCCGAGTGCGCTTCGCGGCCCTCCACCTGGATGCGATACCAGCGGTTTCCGCGACGCGACTCGATCAGATCCCCGCCGTCGAGCGCGGGCTCCAGGCCCAGCACGAGGTCGGCCTCCTGGCCCAGCTGGGCCAGCAGCGGGGCGAAGCCGGGCGAGCCCAGCTCTTCGGAGGGTGACGAGATGAACCGCAGGGTGCGAGCCGGACGGTTGCCGCCCAGCGAGTCCACGAGCTTCTGGATGGCTTCCAGGGCCATGACCTGGGCGGCCTTGTCGTCCATCACGCCCGGGCCGATGGCGATGCCCGCCGTCAGATCGAGCTGGAACGCGGAGTCGGGTCCCTGGCCCGGTTCGACCGTGTCGGCGTGCGTGAGCAGGTCGACCGTGCGCGGGCTTTCGCCCGCCAGCGTGGCGATGAGCAGGCTTCCCGATGAGACGGAAGGATCCGGGTTGGGCACCAGCCGCACCTGCAGGCCGATCGCCCTGAGTCGCTTCGCCAGGAGCTCCTGCACCCGGTCCACTCCGGCCGCGTGATGGCTTCCTGAGTGGGTCCGCGTCAGCTCCTCGAGAAGCGCCAGGCGTTCGGCGGGAGTCATGCCAGCTCGCCCAGGGTTTTCCGGATGGCCGCGACGCCCTCCTGGATCTGCTCCTCGGTGATGATGAGAGGAGGCGTGAAGCGGATGATGTTGTCGCGGGTGGGCTTGGCCAGGACGCCGTTTTTCATCAGGCCCGTGCACACGTCCCAGGCCGAGGCGTTGCCGTTGGGGTGGATGACCAGCGCATTCATGAGGCCCTTGCCGCGGACCTCGGCCACCAGCGGGTGCTGGAAGCTTCCCAGCTCCTGGCGGAAGATCTGGCCCATCTTCTCGGAGTTTTCGGCCAGCTTCTCGTCGCGCACCACTTCGAGGGCCGCGATGGCCACCTGGCAGGCCAGGGGATTTCCGCCGAAGGTCGAGCCATGCTCGCCCGGACGGATGCACAGCATGATCTCGCTGGAGGTCAGGATGGCCGACACCGGCATCACGCCTCCCGAGAGGGCCTTGCCCAGGGTCAGGATGTCGGGCTTCACGCCTTCATGGTCGCAGGCCAGGAGCTTTCCGGTGCGGGCGATGCCGGTCTGGATCTCGTCGGCGATGAAAAGCACGCCTGCCTTGCGGCAAAGCTCGGACACCTGCTTCAGGTAGCCCGGGGCGGGCACGATGATGCCGGCTTCGCCCTGGATGGGTTCGGCGTTGAAGGCCACGACTTCCGGGTCACGGAGGGCCTGTTCGAGCGCGGGGATGTCGTTGAAGGGGATGACCACGAAGCCCGGCAGGTAAGGGCCATATTCGTTCCTCGACTCCGCGCTGGTGGAGGCGGAAACGGCGGCCATGGTGCGGCCGTGGAAGTTGTCCACGCAGACGACGATCTTGGCGCGGCCTTCGGGGATCTTCTTCTTCTGGTAGCCCCACTTGCGGGCCAGCTTGATCGAGGCTTCCCAGGCTTCCACGCCGCCGTTGGCGGGCAGCACGCGCTCGTACCCGAAGGTGCGGCTAACGAATTCGCAGAACGGACCGAGCGAGTCGTTGTGGAATGCGCGCGAAGTGAGCGTCAGGCGCTGCGCCTGCTCGGTCAGTGCGGAAATGATGCGCGGGTGGCAGTGTCCCTGGTTCACGGCCGAATAAGCCGACAGGAAATCGATGTACCGCTTGCCCTCGGGATCCCACAGGTGGACTCCCTGGCCGCGGGTCAACACGACCGGCAACGGGTGGTAATTATGGGCTCCGTAACGGTCTTCCTGCTGGATGGCTTCCGGGGTCGAGGCTGCACGTTTCATCGATTCCCATGATACACTCCCGGCATCGTGAATCCTACCCTTGGACGTGTCGACCTCCATGCCCACCTGTTTTTCCACGAGGGAATCGGCGTGAACTGGCTGGGAGGCTTCCGGGAACCCGTCCGGGCCCGGCACTGGCGGGACCGCTTGCGTTCCAAGGTGAACGAATCCGAGCTGGAGCAGTCGGGCGCCGCGTTGGTGGGCGTAGCCCTTTACACCCACCCGGCCTTCCTGGGCTCGCAGCGGGATTCGTTGCGCCGGCAGATC
>CANFHS010000022.1 GCA_947446835.1 Bacteriovoracaceae bacterium | reverse complement strand
GCCCCTGAAGCTGGAACTGCTTCAGTCCAGGCAGGTCGATTCCGGAGGGGCCCAGGGAAGAGTCCAGCGAGCTTCGCAGCTTGCTCTCGATGCGGTCGCGCGAGCCCGGGCCGTTCCAGCTGAAGCCCCCGTCCCGGAGAACCACGCCGGCACCCAACGCATCAGGCACGAGCGCCAGCAGCCGCTCGGCCACCGCATCCCACCCCCCGACGGTGGTGGGCCACTCCGAAACCGAACGGCAGAATTCAGCCAGGCGCAGGGACTCCATGAGCCTTGATTAGCATTCCGCGGGCCGGGCGGAGTTGCGTCATCGGACGGCGCATGGCGCGATCAAGCATCCGTCCCCGAACTCCGATACGCATCCGATGGAACGGGTGCGGATCGCCACATTCTTGACTCCCTGCAGGCTCTCAGCCGCCGGCCAACCGGCGGACCTGCTCGCCCAGCTGGGCCGAGGTGAAGGGCTTGATGACCAGGTCGGTGACGCCGGCCGCGCCCGCCTCATCCAGGAGGCCCGGGTCACCCTCGCCCGTGATGAGCAGGAAGGGAAGCTCACGCGTATGGGCGCTCGCCCTGACGGCACGCAGCAGGTCCACGCCATTCATGCCCGGCATGTTCCAGTCGCTGATGACCAGCCGGATGGGCTTCGGATCGCCGGTTTCGACCGTGTTGCGGATCAACTTCCAGGCCACTTCGCCGTCTTCGGCCTCGATGACGTCGGTGAAGCCCGCCTCCTCCAGCATATTGCGGAGAATGAGGCGCACAGCGGGCATGTCATCCACGACCAGGATCCGGAAACCCGAGCTCATCCTGGACAGTCTATCAAACACGTTCGATCCGGGGAAAAAACGTGAAGCACAAGATCTGGATATTCCAGCTGCCGGTGGTCGCGCTGTTCACCTTCGCCTTCTGGGTGACCGAAGCAGGGGTCCAGGGCGAACTTCACAGCAAGGTGCTGCGTGAACAGTTCTTCCCGGTCCTGCGCTCGGTCCACGGCTGGTTCACGAACCGCAAGTTCCAGCTCCGGGGTCCCGAGAATCCCCGCAACAACATCGTGATCGTCGAGGTCGACGACCAGTCCATCACCCAGTACGGTCGCTGGCCCTGGCACCGCGACCGGATCGCCGACCTGGTCGACAAGATCGCGCAGCGTGGGGCCAGGAACATCGGCGTCGACGTGGTCTTTTCGGAACCTGACCTCCGCGTCAGCGACAAGACGCGCGACGAGCTGGCCCGTTTCTACAAGGACCCGGCACGCCTGCACTCCAAGCTCACCGAACTGGAGACCGACGAGATGCTCCGGTTCTTCCTGGAGCTGCACGCCGACAAGGTGACCCTGGGCTACATGATCCCGGGCAAATGCCAGCCGCAGTATTCGGATGCGGAGAATCCCTGCCCGGTCACCGACCCTCGCGCCCTGGAAGGCTTTCCCAAGGACTACACGAAGTTCGCGCTCCTTCCCGAAAAGCTGCGACCCGACTTCGACCCGATGCGCACCCCGATCGTGTCGGCCTACGACGTGCTGCCCAACCTGCCCATGTACACGGGAGTGGCCCGGAGCGCGGGCTACCTGGACGTCGAGCCGGACCGTGACAGCTTCATCCGGAGAATCAGCCTGGTGAACCTGATCGGCGACCGCGCCTACCCGTCCCTCGCGCTGGCCATGGCGGCAGCCGGTCAGGACGACACGGTGTCGGTTGCCCTGGACCGCTCGCACCGCATCTACGACCTGCGCTTCACGAAGTCCGGGCGCCAGATCCCCGTCAGTCCGCTCGGCGTGATGGAGATGAACTTCCGGGGTCCGGCGCGCACCTTCCCGTACATCAGCGTGCGCGACATCCTGGAGCCCCAGCAGGACGATGCCACCCTCCGCAAGATCGCATCCGCCGAGGTGGGCGGCGACCCCGTCGCCACCGACCAGGTCACCCGCGAACGCATCGCCGCCCGGAACCGGGTCCAGGAAGTGCTGGCCCAGATGAAGGACGCCTACGTCCTGATCGGGGTTTCGGCGCTGGGCCTGTTCGACATGCGGGCCTTCCCCTTCGACTCCCAGACTCCCGGGGTCGAGGGCCACGCCACCATCCTGGACAACCTGCTCTCGGGCGACATGCTCATCTACGGTTCCAGCCGGAGCGGCTCGCTGGCCATCTTCGTGCTGATGACCCTCGGCGCGCTGCTGTTCGCCTACCTGACCGAGCGGCTGGAGTCGATCCCCGCGCTGCTGCTCTTCATGGTGGTGCTGAGCGGTGGCGCGCTCATTGACGTCCAGGTGATGTTCAAGCGCCATCACCTGAACTGGAACACGAGCTTCCTGATGCTCGAACTTTCGACGGTTTTCCTGCTCACCCTGGCCACCAAATACGTCATGGAGGAGCGGAACAAGAAGTTCATCAAGGGGGCGTTCTCGAAGTACGTGGCCCCAGCCATCGTGGATTCCATCCTGAAGGACCCGACGAAGCTGACCGTGGGCGGCGAGAAGAAGGACCTCACCATCATGTTCTCGGACATCCGCAGCTTCACGACCTTCTCGGAGCGGATGGACGCCAAGGCGTTGGCGCAGTTCCTGAACGACTACCTGGGCCTGATGACCGAGATCGTCTTCGAGACCCAGGGCACGCTCGACAAGTACATCGGGGACGCGGTCATGGCCTTCTGGGGAGCCCCGCTGGAGCAGCCCCTCCACGCGGTGAACGCCTGCAAGGCGGCCATCCTCATGCAGCAGAAGATCAACGACCACCACGCCCGGTTCAAGTCCCAGTACGGCGTCGACGTGGCCGTCGGCATCGGCATCAACTCGGGTGCCGTGAACGTCGGCAACATGGGCTCGGAGCGCATCTTCGAATACACGGTCATCGGCGACCACGTGAACCTGGCCTCGCGCCTGGAAGGCCTGACCAAGTACTACGGGGTCAAGATCGTCACCACCCGCTTCACCCTGGACATGATCCAGTCCACCGGCCAGGCGCTGCCGCCCCACCGAGTGCTGGACTTCGTGAAGGTCAAGGGCAAGAAGACCGCCGTGGAGCTGGTCCAGCTGCTGGAACAGCAGTACGACGCCCGGGCCCTGGCCACGTTCGAGGAGGGGCGCCTCCTCTACTCCCGGCAGCAGTGGGACCTGGCCATCGACAAGTTCCGGGAGGCTTCGCCCCTGCTCTCGACCCGGGCCGGAGAGCCCGACGGACCCTGTGCCATGTACATCGAACGTTGCCAGGAATTCAGGGACCATCCGCCCGAAGCGGACTGGGACGGCAGCTGGGAAATGCACAGCAAGTGACCCGGCCTCATGCCCGGAGCCCCCTCGTCCGATAGGGAAACGAGGACCTTTTTCGAATGGCCGATAACGCCCAAAAACCAGCTTCGGGAGACGCCCCCCCGCCAGGAGAATCCAAACTCCTGGCCGCGGCGCCCACCATCAAGCTGCCCAAGGGTGAGATCCTGTTCTCCGAAGGAGAGACCTCGCGCGCCATGTACCTGCTCAAGAGCGGGATGGTCCGCATCTTCAAGCGCAAGGCCGACACGCAGATCGAGATCGCGGCCCTTCACTCGGGCGAAATCATCGGCGAGCTGGCCTTCCTGGACAGCAATCCGCGTTCGGCCTCGGCCGAAGCCCTGACCGACTGCGAGCTGGTGGAGATCTCCATCTCCACCTACACGGCCGTGATGGCAACGGTGCCCGATTGGCTCAAGATCCTGGTGAAGACCGTGGTGGGGCGACTCCGCACGGCAAGCACCCGCATCCGTCAGCTGGACAGCGCGAGCACGGCGGTGGACTACTCGGACAAGAGCGGCCAGCGCGCCTCGAACTGGGTCTTCCTGTCGACTTCGGATTCCCTCAAGATCTCCACGGGCATCCTTCTCGTGGGTTCCCGGAACGCGACCCAGGGACCCCTCGGGGCGCACCTGTCGGCGCCGCTCCTGACCCGCACCGTGACCCAGGTGCTGCAGACTTCAGCGAGCAAAATGACCGCCTGGATCGAGATCCTGGCCCACAATGGCATCATCAAGAGCGAAGGGGTCGGCAGCGACGCCAAGCACCACCTTTGCGATCCGGACCTGCTGGAAACCTACATCGCCTTCCAGAACGAGGAAAACCTGGCCGAACCGCACAAGCGGCGCGACCTGGCCATCCGCGGATTCCTGATCATGGGCCTGATGGCCAAGCACCTGTCCAACTACACTGTGGATGCGGCCACCGGAAAGGCGCGCGTGAACCTGGGCGAGATCCGCGGCATCGAAGCCAAGGCCATGGGCCACGACCCGTTCCGCCCTGACGACTTCACCGAAATCGCCAAATATGGCTACGCCTCGCAGCTGGAACTCAAGAGCGCCGAGGACATGTTCACCGAGGTGCACGTCGAGAAGTTCATGCGCATCTTCAGGGTGCAGAAGCTCGTGATGAGCCTGGCCGCCTTGAACGAGCAGAAGCGCAAGAGCCGCTAGACCAGCTCCGGCCTGCGCTTCTTCGCCGCTTCGACCACGAGGCGGATGTCCTGCGCCCGGTCCTTCCGGGCCACCAGGATGGCGTCCCCGTTCTGCGCGACGATCAGGTCATCCACCCCGAGCAGCGCCACCAGCTTGCCGGGCGCGTCCACCACGTTGCCGCGGGACTGGACGGCCAGGAGCTCGCCCGCAGTGCAGACGCCTCCCTCGCGCGCGGCGCCCAGGGCATAGGCCAGGGTCTCGAGCGAAGTCCAGCTGCCCAGATCATCCCAGGCGCAGTCCAGCGTGAAGGTCACCACGTTGCGGGCCCGTTCCATGACCCCGTAGTCGATGGAGGTGGCCGTCAGCCGGGGGTAGGCCTGGTCGATCTGGCCGTGCGACTCGTCCCAGACCCGCTTCATCTCGGGCATGAACTCGTCAAAGGCCCGAAGGATGACCTCGGCGCGCCACAGGAACATGCCTCCGTTCCAGAGGTAACGACCCGAAGCCAGGAACTCGGCGGCCTTGCGGGCATCGGGCTTTTCGACAAAGGCCTCGACCTGGCTCAGGGCCGGTTCCAGTGCCTCGCCCAGGCGCAGGTAACCGTAGCCGGTCTCGGCGCGATCGGGCTTCACCCCGAGGGTGACCAGCTCGTCACAGCGGGCCGCGCGTTCGGCGGCCCGGCGCACGGTCGCGCGGAAGTCCTCGACCCGGCCCATGTGGTGGTCAGCCGGCATCACCAGCATCACGCCCTTGGGATCCCGGCTCGCCACTTCGCGAGCCGCCCAGTACACGCAAGGTGCCGTGTTGCGCGCCTGCGGCTCACTGAGCACCCGAACCCCGGGTGCTTCCTCGGCAATGGCCCGGGTCAGCGACTCGGTGGTCACGATCATCCGGTTCTCCAGGGGCACGAGTCCGTCAAAGCGCTCGAGCGTCCTGGCCAGGAGGGTCGGCTTTCCATCGCCCTCGAAGCTGAGCAGCTGCTTGGGCCGACGGGATGTGGACTTGGGCCAGAAACGGGTACCGCTTCCGCCCGCCATGATCACCAGATGAAGCTGGCTCAAGGTCTTGGCCTCAGGCCTGTGGAGCGCGGCCGTAGCCGTCTTCGATGCGGACCACGTCATCCAGGTGCGGCGTCGAGACTTCGAACACGTCGCAATCCTCGACGGCGACCATGCGGTGCCTCTTGCCGGTCGGGATGTGGTGCGCTTCCCCTTCGTTCAGGCGGATCGTCTCCAGCTCGCCCTGGGCATTCTCGAAAACGAAGTCCATCACTCCCCGGGAGACCAGGATCGTCTCTTCCTTGATGCGATGGTACTGCAGCGAGAGCTTGTGGCCCTTCTTGATGTGAAGGATCTTGCCCACGTAGTCCTGGGTCTCGGCCCAGATCAATTCGTGTCCCCACGGCTTGTCGACTCGCCGGATCGCCTGCTTCGACATCATCTGTTTCTCCCGGAGCTTTGGATCAGTGCCCGTTTTTGTTCACGACGAACGACTCGATCAGCTTCTGCTCCCGGAACCCTTGCCCGGCCTTCTCGGCCGCGGGCTTGGTTTCGTAGCCTCCGATGAAGACCCGGTGCCAGACACCCTTGCCCTTGATTTCGGCGGTGCTCAGGAAAGCCGGCAGTCCCTTCTTCTGGAGCTGCGCCAGTTGTTCGTTAGCTTCCTGAATATTGGGATGACTTCCCACCTGCAAGGTGAATTTGCCCGTCGCGGCTTCGGCGTGAGGGGCGGCAGGTTTGGTGTGGGCCTCGTGGGCTTCCGGAGCCTTGGCGTGAGCTTCGGCCGCATGAGCGGGCTCCGCGGCTTCGGGTTCGGCCTTCGCGCGCGCCTTGCGCGGCAAATCCACCTGGCGGGACTGGTCGAGCTTGAGTCCGCTACGCTGGACCTCATCGTGGAGCGCCTGTTCCATGGTGTCGTCCACGGCGTTCTGGGCGCCCTTGCTTTGCTCGGTCAGATCACCGGGCTCGGGAATCTTGTCGGTCGTGGTGCCTGCCGGAAGGCTATCGGCGCCGTGTGCACCGACGTGCACCGGACCTCCCACCCGCTTGGCCAGATGCACGCCCAACGTGAAGGCGAACAGCGCGACCATGACTCCAAGGAGAATCAGGACCGTCATCTCCCGACGATCATAGATCAGCAAACGATGGTTCGTTTTCGCCATGATTTCCAGATCATAGCGATCAAGAACAAAGCTTGTCAACGAGGCAGGTCTGGAATTCGAGCCGGGAATCCGTTTTTGGGGAATTCCGGAGCCCCAGACAGGCCCAAGCGCGGCGCGAAACTTCCAAAGGGCCCCTTCCTGAAAAGGGGAGGAACGCATGAAAAATCCGTTGTGGGCTGATCGTCAGGGCCAAGGCCTGACCGAGTACCTCGTTCTCATGATTCTGGTTTGCCTGGTTTCCGTCGCAGCCGTCCGCAGCATGGGCAGCACCATCAAGGACAAGGTCAGCGGCATCCAGCGTCACATCGAGGGCATCAAGCTGCCCGAGAACTCTCGATGACCACACCCCCTCGAAACGGGGGGCAAGCTCTCATCGAGTTCGCCATCGGCGCCCTCCTCATGGGAGGCGCCCTGATCGGGGCCGGTCGGCTGCTCCAGGCCGAATGGGATCGCCTCCGGAGCTGTGTCCTTTCGTTCCAGAAAGCGCACGACCGGCTGACCGGCAGGACTGCGGACTTTGCGCCCCACGCCCCGGTGAGGGAGCAGGCCCGCTTCGGGCGCTGCCTCGAAACCGTGAGCCTGCGCCGCCTGGAGGACCAGTCCGGGTCCCTTCAGCTTCCGTGGGCCATCGGACTTTGCCTGATCGTGATGGCGGGCCTGGGCGCGCACGGCCTTCTCCGGTCGTGGCGCGGGCAGGTCGAGCTCCAGTACCGCCTGGACGCGTGCGTGGCGAAGACCACCTACGAGCTGCGCCACCAGCTGGTCCTGCTGGAGCTGGACAACCGCGCCCTGAAGGCGGCCCGCCTGGCCGCGGCTGCGGGCATCGCGGCTCCTCCGGTCGTGGCGGCCGCGCAGGCCACCGCCCAGGCCCTCGTGCTGCACCAGGAAACCCTGCGCGCCAGCTGGGAACTGCAGCGGTTGGCCTGGGCGGCCCAGGGAGCCTGCGACTCCCGGCACGGGGATCGCGGCCCGCCCTGGAGCGCGATCCCCGTGATCCGGGATCCGCCCGATACGCTGGGCCCCGGGCTGCTGCGCTGGACCGAGGCGCAAGGGCCGCGTTTCCGCCTGCAAGCCAGCCATTCCCCGCGCAGCGCGGTGGCCTGGATCGAAGGAGATTCGAATGACCGGACCCGTTGGAAAGTCCGCTGGGGCTCCCCTGAAGAGCCCTTCCGGGCAGGTTTTCCTTGAGGCACTTCTATGGACATCGCTCTGCGTTTTCGTGCTGCTTGGACTCGCTCGCGCCTTTCGGCAGGAGCTGGAGGTCTACCACCTGCTCATCGAGCGTTACTCGGCAGGCTTCAAGGACCCATTCGGGCATTGAGCCTGGCCCTCGGAGCCCTGGTGATGGCCTCCCTGGCCCACGACGCAGCCAGCGAATCCGCCGTTTCCCGCTGGCTTGAGGCGCACAGCCCGGCGCCTGCCACCTGGAAGCTGCTGGTCGGGGCCCGTGGATTCCGCCCGAACTCCGACCCGGAGGTCCTGCACCGGGTTCACCGCACCCTGCCCGAGCACAGCACGAAGGCCGGCAACCTGTGGCGTTCGGGCAATGGGCTCTGGCTGGCCCGGTCGGCGGCAGAAGGCCTGGAGGTGTACACGCGCGCCACCGGCCCGAAGCTTCACCCGCCCCAGGACTGGAAGCCGCTGGGTTCGGGCTGGCCCGCGTTCGAAGCCCTGCTGGCCGAGCCGGACCTGCGCGCCCTCCCCCGACCGCGCCCCCTGGCCCGGGACCCGCGCGCCATCCTCTTCTGAATCCTGGAACCGAATCCAGGCTTCCCCGCCGGGGACCAGGGACCCTTGACCGTTGACACACCGCCAGGGATGCGTTTCATTGCCGACGTGCAAAATCACTCCATTTTGGCGGTAGGTTCCCTCGCGTTCGACACCATCGACACTCCGGCCGGCAAGGCCGACAAGGTCCTGGGCGGCTCGGCCAACTACTTTTCGGTCGCGGCTTCGTTCTATGCTCCGGTCAACGTGATCGGCGTCGTGGGCGAAGACTTCCCGCAGGACCACTTGGCCTGGCTCAGCACCCGCCGCATCGACGTCAGCGGCGTGCAGGTGGCCAAGGGCAAGACCTTCCACTGGGTGGGCACCTACGACAACCGCATGAACGAGGCCAAGACCTTGTCCACGGCGCTCAACGTGTTCGAGCACTTTGACCCGCGCCTGGCGCCCGAGCACAAGAAATCCCCCTACCTCTTCCTGGCCAACATCGATCCCGTCCTGCAGCAGAGCGTGCTGGACCAGGCGGCCAGCAACCACCTGGTGGCCTGCGACAGCATGAACTTCTGGATCACGGGCAAGCCCGATGAGCTCAAGAAGACGCTGCGCCGGGTGGACATCCTTTCCATCAACGAAGGCGAAGCCCAGCTCCTGTCGGGCTCCAAGAACATGGTCGAGGCGTCGCACAAGATCCGCGCCCTGGGCCCGAGCGTCGTCATCATCAAGCGCGGCGAATACGGCGCCATGCTGTGCACGCCGAAGGGCCTGTTCATCGCCCCGGCCTTTCCGACCCCGACCGTCATCGATCCGACCGGCGCGGGCGACACCTTCGCGGGCGGCTTCATGGGCTTCCTGGCCGAAGCGGGCGCCCACCGCGACATGGCCCACCAGAACCCCGACCAGTGGGAGACGCTGCTCAGGCGCGCCATGCTCGCCGGCTGCACCATGGCCAGCTTCACGGTCGAGGACTTCAGCCTGGAGCGCCTCAAGCGCCTGAACTCGCACGAGCTCGTCGAGCGCGGCAACCAGCTCATGCAGATGATCACGGTCTGAGGCCTGGGGGGCCTCTTGGCCCCCGGCCTCAGAGCTGGGTCTTGAAGTACTCGAGGGTGCGCCTGAGCCCTTCGCGCAGGTCCACCCGGGGCTCCCAGTGCAGCAGCGTGCGCGCGCGGGTGATGTCCGGGCAGCGGCGCCGGGGATCGTCCGGACGGGCCGGCAGATGGCGGATCTCGCCCGGGGCGCCGGTCAGCTCGATCACGGCACGGGCAAACTCCAGCACGGTTTTTTCGGCCGGATTGCCGATGTTCACCGGGTTCTTCTCGCCGCTCTCGAACAGGCGGATGATGCCCTCCACCAGATCGTCCACGTAGCAGAAGCTGCGCGTCTGGAGCCCTTCCCCGTGGACGGTCAACGGCCGCCCCTGCAGCGCCTGCATGCACAGCTCGGGCACGATCCGCCCGTCGTCAGCCCGCATGCGCGGGCCGTAGGTGTTGAAGATGCGGACAATGGCGCCGTCCAGGGCCTGGTAGGGGCCCCCATTCCAGCGGCCCACCCCACGGGTGGCGGTCGAAACGAAGGCCTCGGCAAAGCGCTTGGCCTCGTCGTAACAGGCGCGCGGGCCGATGGTATTCACGTTGCCCCAGTAGGTTTCCTTCTGCGGGTGCTGCTCGGGATCGCCGTAGATCTCGGAAGTCGAAGCCACGAGGTAACGGGCGCCGTGCTTGAGCGCGAGCTCGACCGTGCGCTGGGTGCCCACCGAGTCGACCGCCAGGATCTCGAACGGGATGCGGTCAAAATCGACCGGACTGGCCGGGCAGGCGAAGTGGAAGATGCCGTGCAGTCCGTGCTTTCCGACCAGCTCCAGCTGGGCATCCTGCAGCGGCAAGCAGACGTCCTGGTCCACGAAGCGGAAATCCGGGCTCCGGAGGGCGTCCTGCAGGTTCTCGCGTCGCCCGGTCAGCAGGTTGTCCAGCGCCGTGACGGCGTAACCCCGTTCCAGGAGCCGATCGCACAGATGGGAACCGATGAAGCCTGCACCGCCGGTGACCAGAACGTGTTTCATGCGCCTTCAGGCCTAGCATGCCCCGCCGTACCGGCAAACCCGAAGCAGCTCACAGCCCGAGCAAACCTCGGCCCGGTAAGTCTTCTGGCACAGATCCAGGATTCCCAACCTGGCCAGGGCAAAGTCGTAGCGGACCGGGTCGTCCGGTCGACAGGCCCGCAACCCCTCGGTGACCTCCAGGGCCGCCTTCCAGTTGAGGCTCTTCCGCCGGGTCAGGCCCAGGTACTGGCTGATCCGGCCGGTGTGGGTGTCGAGCGGGATGACCAGCTGATCCGGGCGCAGGCTCCGACCCCTGGGAAACGTGGAGCGCAGTGGGGAGTCCGCGGTCCAGAGCCCCGGATCCAGCGCATCCCGGCGCCCCATCCAGCGCAGGAACATGCACCAGCGTTTGCAGCAGCTGCCCTGGGCGGGAGCGGTCAAGAGGTACTCGAACGAACCCAGCCCTTTCGGGCCCGCCCACCGGCTCGCCTGTTCGCGCCATTCCAGGATCAGGGCATCGAGCGCCACCGCAAAGTCGCGCGCCCCGGGTTCGTGGAACCCCATGAAATGGCCGCCCAGCGATCCATGCCGACGCCAGCTGGACTCGAGCAGCCTGAGCAGCATCACCAGATCCCGGCCCACGTTGAAACGGTGGACGAATCCGGAAAACGCCTTCCGCTCGGCCCGCTTCACGCCTTCGGGCGTCCCCAGACTCCGCACAAAGGCCGCTGGGCCACCTTCCGCTTCGCGCATCCTGCGCAGGAGGTCTTCGACCGAACGGCGGATCTGCTTCACATTGCCGTAAGCCAGCAGGGCCGCCACCAGGGCCACGGCTTCCTGGTCCCAGGGATCCGTGTAGTGATGGACGTACTCCAGCGGATCCGACGCCAGAAAGCGGGCATCGGAATACCGGTCGGCCAGAGGATCCAGGAAAGGTTGCAGGTGACGCACGCCCGGGAGCCTTATACCGCACCGCGGCTTGTTGATTCCAGCGTTGTCAAAGGGCCCGCGCTCCCGCTATCACCGATAACGCGATGAGGCTGACCGCCACTCTACTCCTGCCCTGCCTTTTGCTGGCCCAGGTGACCTTGCCGTCCCGGGCCTGGGGAGCCCCCGTGGATCCGCCCATCCCGCAGACCCCGACGGCCCCTCCCACCTTGGGCGCCAAGGGTCCCCAGGATGTTTTTCTCTGCCAGCGGGCCTACCGTTACCGGGGCAAGATCCTGCCCTGCGACTCGAACGTGGCCTTCGACGGCGAAAACCTGCGGCCCATCCTGATCCAGGCGCCGGGCTCGGTCGAGCTGCTGGACCGCTACCAGGAAAACCGCCGCAAGGTGAACCGGCTGGCCTACACGGCGACTGCCGGCCTGGTCCTGATCCTGCTCGGAAATTTCGTCAGTAAAGGGTACGAAGACCCCACTCGAACCACGATCCGGAACGTCGGGGCCATCTCGGGACTGGTGCTCACCACGGGCAGCTTCGTCTACGGGGTCACCCTGCTGAACTCGAACGAGGCCTACCTCCGGGAAGCGGTTCGGACCTACAATCAGGCCCGTCCCCAGGACCCGATTGAACTGCAACTGGGAACCACGGTGAGGTTTTAAGCTCCATGCCCAAGCGTCAGGACATCAAGAAAATCCTGCTGATCGGAAGCGGGCCGATTGTCATCGGCCAGGCCTGCGAGTTCGACTACTCGGGCACCCAGGCCCTCAAGGCGCTTCGCGAAGAGGGCTTCGAGGTGGTCCTGGTGAATTCGAATCCGGCCACCATCATGACCGATCCGGAAATGGCTGACCGGGTCTACGTGGAGCCGCTGACGACGGACTTCCTGGAGCAGGTCATCGCGGCCGAAAAACCGGACGCGCTCCTGCCGACCATGGGCGGCCAGACCGCGCTCAACCTGACGATGGAGCTGCACCGCAAGGGCATCCTGGCCCGGTACAGCGTCGAGCTGCTGGGCGCCACTCCCGAGGTCATCCATCGGGCAGAGGACCGTGAGACCTTCAAGCGCATCATGGACGGCATCGGCGTGGACAGCGCCCGGAGCGCCGTGGCCCGATCACTGGAGGACGGACGCCGCATGGTCCGCGAGATCGGGCTGCCGCTCATCCTGCGCCCTTCCTTCACGCTGGGCGGCGAAGGCGGAGGCTCGGCCCACACCGAGGAGGAATTCCTCCAGAAGCTGGAGCGCGCCCTTTTCCTGTCCCCCACCCATGACTGCCTGATCGAGGAGTCCCTGGCGGGCTGGAAGGAATACGAGCTCGAGGTGGTGCGCGACCGCAAGGACAACGTCATCATCGTCTGCTCGATCGAAAACTTCGATCCGATGGGCGTGCACACCGGCGACTCCATCACTGTCGCCCCCGCCCAGACCCTGACCGACCGCGAGTACCAGGACCTGCGCAACCAGGCCATCCGCATCATCCGCGCCATCGGCGTGGAGACCGGTGGCTCGAACATCCAGTTCTCGGTGAACCCGAAAACCGGCCGCGTGATCGTCATCGAGATGAACCCGCGCGTGTCGCGTTCCTCGGCGCTGGCCTCCAAGGCCACGGGCTTCCCCATCGCCCGCGTGGCCGCCAAGCTGGCCGTGGGCTACACGCTCGACGAGCTCACCAACGACATCACGGGCTCCACTCCCTGCTCGTTCGAACCTTCGATCGACTACGTGGTGACCAAGATTCCGCGCTTCGACTTCGAGAAGTTCCGTCCCACCCAGCCCGTGCTCTCGACCCAGATGAAATCCGTGGGCGAGGTGATGGCCATGGGCCGGACCTTCGAGGAATCCTTCGGAAAAGCCCTGGCCGGCCTGGAACTCGACGCCAAGTGGCTGGCCCCGCTTTCCACCCTGAAGAGCGTGCCCGATGCCCCCGCCGGCACCGCGCCTGATGCCATCCGCTGGGACCTGGTGTCCCAGCCCACGCCCTTGCGCCTCTGGGCCCTGGCCGACGCGTTCCGCAAAGGAGCCACGGTCGAGCAGCTGCACCAGAGCTCGGCCATCGACCCCTGGTTCCTGGGACGCCTGGAGATCCATCTGGGCCTGGAAAAAGAGATCATCCAATGTGCCTGGCCACCTTCGGCTGCACAGATGCGCGAATGGAAGGCACGCGGCTGGACCGACCGTGCCATCGCCGGGGCCCGCACCCTGGCCGCGCCCGTGGGTCAGGCACCCCTGACCGAGGACCAGGTCCGCCTGGCCCGTGAAGGCCTGGGCGTTCACGCCGCCTTCCAGTCCGTGGACACCTGCGCGGCCGAGTTCGAGGCCAAGACTCCGTACCTCTACTCCAGCTACCGCGGCACCGACGAGTCACGCATCTCGTCGCGGCCCAAGGTGATGATCATCGGCGGAGGCCCGAACCGCATCGGCCAGGGCATCGAGTTCGACTACTGCTGCGTCCACGCCGCCATGGCGCTCCGGGCCCAGGGCATCGAGACCATCATGGTGAACTCGAACCCCGAGACCGTGTCGACCGACTTCGACATCTCCGACAAGCTCTACTTCGAACCCCTGACGCCCGAGCACGTGCTGAACATCGCGCGCGTGGAGAAACCGCTCGGCGCGATCGTGCAGTTCGGCGGCCAGACCCCGCTCAAGATCGCCAAGGCGCTGGAGGCCGGGGGACTCAAGATCCTGGGCACCTCGACCCACTCCATCGATCTGGCCGAGGACCGCGAGAAGTGCGAGGAGCTGGTCCGCAAGCTGCGCCCGCTCGGCCTGGAGCAGCCCGAGGCCACC
Organism: Bacteriovoracaceae bacterium; assembly: GCA_947446835.1. Taxonomy (GTDB): domain Bacteria; phylum Bdellovibrionota; class UBA1018; order UBA1018; family UBA1018; genus CANFHS01. The sequence goes on along the minus strand of CANFHS010000022.1, from coordinate 1,599 downwards.
ACCGCGACTTCGGCCCAGCAGGCCGTCGAACGCGCCAACGAGCTGGGTTACCCCGTGCTCATCCGCCCGTCCTTCGTGCTGGGCGGAAAAGCCATGCGCATCGTGCATTCCGAGGCCAGCCTCAGGCAGTGGATCGGCGAAGCCCTGCACTTCTCGGACAACAAGCCCGTGCTCATCGACCGCTTCCTGGACCGCGCCACCGAGGTGGACGTCGACGCGCTCTCCGACGGCAAGGAATGCTTCATCGGCGGCCTGATGGAACACATCGAGGAAGCCGGCATCCATTCCGGCGATTCGGCCTGCTCGCTGCCGCCGGCCACCTTGTCAGTGGCCATCCAGGACCGCATCCGCACCTACACCCGCGAACTGGCCAAGCAGCTGCGGGTCATCGGCCTGATGAACGCCCAGTTCGCCATCCAGGGCGACCGCATCTACCTGCTCGAGGTCAATCCGCGCGCTTCGCGGACGGTGCCCTTCGTGTCCAAGGCCGTGGGCAAGCCCCTGGCCAAATTGGCGGTGCAGGTCATGATGGGCCGCACCCTCCATGACCTGGGCATCCGCGAGGACTTCGACCTGGGCCTGCAGGCCTTCTGCGTGAAAGCGCCCGTCTTCCCGTTCTCGAAGTTCCCGGGCGTCGACGTCCTGCTCGGACCCGAGATGAAGTCCACCGGCGAGGTCATGGGCCGCCACAAGACCTTTGCCGGAGCCTATGCCAAGGCCCTGACCGCGGCGGGGTCGCGTCTTCCCCGCGCGGGCGCCATCTTCCTTTCCATCCGTGACGAGGACAAGGCCGAGATCCTGCCCATCGCGCGCGGCCTGCGGGACCAGGGCTTCGAGCTCTGGGCCACGAGCGGCACCTCCCGGTTCCTGAACTCCTACGACCTCAAGGTCACGACCATTCCCAAGGTCCAGGAAGGCTCGCCCAACTGCGTGAACGCCATCCAGGACGGCAAGTTCGCCCTGGTCATCAACACGACCTCCGACGAGATCGCCATCCAGGACAGCTTCTCCATCCGGCGCGCGGCCCTGGAGCGCAAGATCCCCTACGTGACCGTGGTTTCGGGGGCCAGGGCCATGCTCCAGGCCATCCGCGAGGAACGCCTGGGAACCCTGGATGTCAGCCCGCTTTGAATTCCCGGGGGCTTATGCTACCCCTTGGCTTTTCAGGGGGTTGACCGATGGCTGAAGAAAAAATCCCGATGACGGTCGAAGGCAAGAAGCGCCTCGACGAGGAGCTCAAGCACCTGATGACCGTCGAGCGCCCTGCGGTGGTGAAAGCCATCGAGGTGGCCCGCGGCCATGGAGACCTTTCCGAGAACGCCGACTATTCGGCAGCCAAGGAACGCCAGAGCTTCATCGAAGGCCGCATCGGCGAGATCAACAGCAAGCTGGCCCGCGCCCAGATCATCGACCCGACGGCTGCCCCCGACAAATCCAAGATCGTTTTCGGTGCCACGGTCACTCTCGAGGAACAGGAAAGCGGCCAGAAGGTCGAATACCAGATTGTCGGAGTCGACGAGGCCGATGTCAAAGCCGGCAAGATCGGAGTCACCTCGCCGATCGCGCGCGCCATGATCGGCAAATCTGAAGGCGATGAGG
>CANFHS010000021.1 GCA_947446835.1 Bacteriovoracaceae bacterium | reverse complement strand
TCGAGGCCTTCCTGGACGAGGCCGAAACCAAGGTCTTCAAGGTCTCGGACACCAAGTCGACCAAGACCTTCTCGAGCATGAGCGACATCCTGGTCGAGAACATGCACATGATCCAGGAGCTGGCCGGCCGGAATGAGCAGGTCACCGGGCTGCCGACCGGATTCCATGACTTTGACCGCCTGACGAGCGGTTTGCATGGCGGCCAATTGATCATCGTGGCCGGTCGTCCCGCCATGGGCAAGACGTCGCTGGTGCTCTCGGCCGCGCAGAACGCCGCGGTCGGCACCAAGAAAGCCGTGGTCATGCTCTTTTCGCTCGAAATGACGAAAGAGGAACTGGGCTTCCGCATGTTGTCCGGACTGGCCCGGCTGGATTCCAAACGACTCAAGATCGGCAGGCTCGCCGACCGCGAGTGGCCGCGCCTGGCGCAGGCCTGCGACCAGCTGCAGAAGTCGCACATCTATATCGACGACTCCGGCGACCTGACCGTGATGGACATGCGTGCGCGCTGCCGCAGGCTCATGGCCCAGCAGAAGCGGCTGGACCTGATCGTGGTCGACTACCTCCAGCTGATGAAGGGGTCCAAGGCTTCCCAGAAGGGCGACAGTTCGCGTGAACGGGAGATTTCCGAGATCAGCCGGAACCTGAAGGGTCTGGCCAAGGAACTCAAGGTTCCGATCATCGCGCTCTCGCAGCTGAACCGCAGCCTGGAAAACCGCCAGGACAAGCGGCCCATGCTTTCGGACCTTCGCGAATCGGGCGCCATCGAGCAGGACGCCGACATGGTCTGCTTCGTTTACCGCGACGAGGTCTACAACAAGGAAACCGAAGATCGCGGCGTGGCGGAGCTGATCGTGGGCAAGCACAGGGGCGGCGAGACGGCCACGGTCCGTCTGGCCTGGTTGGGCGAGTACACCCTGTTTGCCAACCTGGCCCAGGATGCGCCGGGAACGCCGGTTCCCGCTCCTCGGCCTGACCGGGGCGACATTACACTGTAAGGCGGCCGGCCGGCGGCCCCCGGAGAGGGCGATGCTGCCTGCCGGAGCGCGGGCTCAGGCCTGGCTCGAGCGGCTGTCGCGCAATTCCTGGCGGATGGCTTCGAGCTCGGTCTCGAGCTGGCTGACGCGGGCCTCGAGAGCGGTGACTTTCGACAACGGGGCCACGCCGAGCTTCTCGAACTGCTCGGTGACCTTTTCCTGGGTCAACAGCGTTCGGGCCGCCGCGCCGGTCTCCTTGACCGATTCCAGCACCTGGGTCAGGGATTCCTTGTCGAGCTTGGAAACGGCGTCTTTCAGCGACTTCAGCATGGTCCAACCTTCTTTCGCGCGAGGGCGAATCAATGCGGCAGATCGAAAACGTCGTCGCCGCTTTTCTGGTAGTTGGGCTTCACTCGTCCGGCAGCCACTTCACGGAGCGCCGTCACGACGATGCGGTTCTTGCTCTTCACCAGGGGATTGGAACCTTTGAAAAGCTGCCGGGCGCGTTTGGTCGCGAGGTGGACCAGTTCGTACATGTTTTCCACGTTCTTCAGGCAGTCTTCGATCGTGACGCGGGCCATGGCAACTCCTCAGAGGTAGGGCTGAAAGGTCGAAATAACCTGAAGCACGTACCGAAATCAAAAAGCCCAGTCAAGGGCTATACATGCTGTCGAGTTCAGGTTTGTACTTTTGATTCACGAACTTGCGGCGAACTTGGTGCGCCGGTGTCAGCTCGCCGGTTTGCACCGAGAAGTCGGTGGGCAGGATGATGAACTTCCGGATGGTTTCGTCGCTGGACAGCCGGGCGTTGACCTCATCGACGCTCTTCTGGACCCAGTTCTCGACTCTGGGGTTCTTGACCAACCCCTCGATATCGCTGAAGAGAACGCCCTCGTCCTGGGCGTGGCGCAGCAGCTGCTCGGCATCCAGGGTCAAGAGGGCGGTCAGGTACCGGCGCTGGTCGCCGTGGACCAAGGCCTGGGCAATGAGGGGCTGAGTCAGGAGCAGGTTTTCGATCTTCTGGGGGGCGATCGCCTTGCCTTCGCTGGTGACGATCATGTCCTTCTTGCGATCCGTGACGTGCAGGAAGCCCTCGAAATCGAGATGCCCGATGTCTCCGGTGTGAAGCCACCCGTCGCGCAGGACCAAGGCCGTGGCGTCCGGGTTCTTGAGGTAGCCGGCAAAGACCTTCCGGGACTTGACCAGGATCTCGCCGTCCTCGGCGGTCTTGATGGCCACCTCGGGCAGGGGGCGCCCGACTGAGCCCAGCTTCCAGGCCTGGGGAAGATTGAGGGCAACCGGCGCGCAGGTCTCGGTCAAGCCGTAGCCTTCCAGGATCCGGATGCCGATGGCCTGGAAAAATTCGGTCAGGTCGCGGGAAAGGGGGGCGCCGCCGCAGATGAGGGTCCTGAGCCGGCCGCCGAACACCGCGCGTGCCGGCAAATGCGCGCTCTTCAGGGCCAGCTCGTGGGTGAGCTGATCGCCGAGGCTGGCGCTTTGGGCGCCGCTCCGTGCGCGCTGCACCCGCAGGGACGCTTCCAGGGACCGGGCGAAGAGGTTGCGCACGGGGCTGGGCAGGGTCTTGAGCTCCTCGTGGATCCGGACATGCGCTTTTTCGAGGAGCCTCGGAACCGCGATGAGGAGCGTGGGGCGGATCTCGGCCAGATTTTCCAGGATGTGCTCAGGGCCCTCGGCGTAGCACTCGCACCAGCCGAAGGCCCAGGTGGCCATCGACTCGACCTTGCCGAGCATGTGGGAGAGCGGCAGGAAAGCGAGCAGGACCTCGCGTTCCGGACGCGTGAAGCCCTGCATGGTCCGGACAAGGTCCTCCAGCACGCTCATCAGGTTGTCCTGGGTCAGGATCGCGCCCTTGGGGTGTCCGGTGGTGCCCGAAGTGAAGCAGACGCTGAGCGGGTCCGAGGGTAGGGCCTCTTGCAGGTGCTTTTCGAAGAGCGCGGGCTGTTGCGCTTCCTGGCGGCGGCCCAGCTCCTGGAGGGCCGGGAGGGTCAGGACTTCGCTTCGCCCCACGGCGAGCTTCATGGCCTCGGCCTCGAGCACGATGATCTTCTTGAGCGCGGGCAGCGAGGCTTGGGCCGAGAGCACCTTCTGCAGCTGTTCCCGGTCTTCGCAGATGGCCACGGTGCATTCGGCCTGGACCAGGATTTCGGTCGCCTCCTGGGGCGCGGACTGCGGGTAAACGGGCACGGTCACGGCGCCCGCGCCCAGGATGGCCATGTCGCAAAGGGTCCACTCGAGGCGGGTGCTGGAGAGGATCGCCACGCGCTGCCCTGGGGCCACGCCCAGGCCCATCAGGCCGAAGGAGATCCTTCGGCACTGGCGGTCGAATTCCCGGAACGTGAGGGAAACCCACCCGGTCTTCCGGGTCTTGTCCTTCGAGTCGCCGCGCACCTTGGTGCGAAATCCCACCGCGTCCGGAGTGGAGCGGATCCGCTCAAGGTAGGTCTGGCTCAGCGTGGGGCGAAGGATGAAGGGCATGGGGTTGGATCGGCTATTTCCTGTCCTTGTGCGATGCCTTGCGTGCTTGAGCCATTTCACGCTCTGCGGACTTCTTTTTCAAGTCTTCCCGCTTGTCGTGCTTCTTTTTGCCTTTTCCCAGGCCCAGCTCGATCTTGGCCCGCCCGCTCTTGAAGTACATGCGGGTGGGGATGATGGTGATGCCCTTGGTGGTCACCGCGCCGTGCATGCGCTCGATCTGGTGCTTGTGGAGCAGCAGCTTGCGGCGACGCGTGGCCTCGTGGTTCCAGATGTTGCCGTGCCGGTAGGGGCCAATGTGGAGGTTCAGGACCCAGGCTTCCACGCCGGAGGCGCCGCTTTTGACCTCGACCCAGGAGTCGCGAAGATTGGGCGCCTGGTCGCGGATGCTCTTGATCTCGGTCCCCGTGAGGACCAGGCCCGCTTCCACCACTTCCTCGATCGAGAAGTTCTGGCGCGCCAGGGGATTGGTGGCGATCAGCTTTTCGGCCGACTTCGGGTCATGGGCCATGGGGAGGGGTTTCCGATTGGGCGATTCCGAGCGAAAGGATGGTCTTGAAGGCGTCCTCGACCTTCATGTGGCTTTCGCGGACTTCGCTCTCGGGAACGATCAGATGGAAACCCGAGGTCGGGTTCGGAGTGGTCGGGATGTACACGTTGAGGTGGGCGGGCGGGACCCCCGGCCCTTTGGCCGGTCCGGTCACGAAAGCCAGCGCCCAGCAGCCTTTGCGGGGATACTCGACGTACACGACGCGGCTGAACTGGCTGCCGCCGCCGGCGGCCAGCGTCTTGAGCAGCTGATCCAGGGCGCTGTAGATGCTGCGGACCACGGGAATGCGCTGGATCAGGTCGCCCAGGGCTTCGAGCAGCTTGCGACCCATGAACTGCTTGGAGGCCCAGCCCAGGAAGGAAATGGCCAGGGCGAGCACCAGCGCCATGCCCACCGTGACCAGCACCCGGAGCAGGAGCGCCAATCCGGGCTCCTCGACCAGGCTTTCGGGCCGGAGCGAATCGGGAATGAAATGGTTCAGCCGCCAGAGCGTCCCCAGAACCACGCCCAGGAGCCATGCGCTCACCGCCAGCGGGATGAGGATCAGCAGGCCCGCGAAGAAGTGGTTTCGCAGGAGCTTGCCAAGGTCAGGGATTCGGTTCGATGTGGGTCGGGTTTGCACGGTGGAGTGGCGATCAGATCGCCAAGCTCAGGGATACCCCGCCGCCCACGATTTTGCCACCCGCCTCGTACCCTGGCGCACCGATCTTCGAGCCGGAGACGTCGCCGATCTCGTTGCCCGGAAGCTTGGTGATGGTCTCGGTCACCATGCTTTGGACCGAGCCATGGAAGTCGATCGTGCAGGGGATCTCGAAGTGCAGGAAGTGGGCAATGGCCACGCCGAGCCCCAGGCTGAACTCGTGCCGGGAGGGGTCCAGGTAGTTGCCGACACCCACCGAGAGGGTCTGCAGGACGCTTGGGCGATAGGAATAGCCCGCCCGGAACGCCAGATTGCCGGCGGTCTTCTCGATGCCGACCCGGGGGATCACGATGTCGCGGAAGGCGAACGTGGGATTGTTGCTCGGTGAAACCGTGAAGCCCGGGGTGCAAGGGGTGCCCTGGCAGTCTCCGATGGACGGATCGGCCACCTGGAGCGCGGGCGTTTCGTATTGGGACCAGGCCTGGTAATCCAGCTGGAGGTGCAACCGGGTGTCGTCGAACACCTTCCAGTTGAGCCCGGTCTCGATGGACAGGGGGTCATAGAAAATGGCCGAACTTCCCAGGAAGTTCACGTCCAGCGCAGGCAGGAAAGTGGTCAGGCGCACTCCGGATTGCAGGTTGACCTCGGCGGGCGAGCGGACAGGAAAACGGATCACACTGCCCAGCGAAAGGCCGGGCGATGGATTGAAGAACAGGCCCAGGGTCGGCGAAAGCTTGGGCGTGAGGCTCGCCCCGAGCCTGAGGCTGGATGGCTTGGTCGAGTCGGACTGCAGGAAGACCGACGAGTTGGCGGTCAGGGAGTAGGCCATGTGCAGCCCGAAGCCCAAACTCAGACCTGGGGACAGTTCCATCGACAGGCCCAGGTCAAACTGCGGGCGCTGGGTTCGCGAGCGGAGCAGGAAGTACTCGGGCGCGTAGACTTCGCCCGAGTCGAAGTATCCCAGCTGCTCCAGGGGAATGAAGGCCGTGAAGCCGAATGCCAGGCGATGCCATTCGGGGTCGAGGATGTAGGAAAGGCCCAGGACCTGCCCGAAGGTGGCGCGGTAATCGGTGTCCACCGTGCCGGTGCGGTCGGGCGATTTGTCGGAAACGTAGTTGTTCTCGACCACCACATTCGTGATGGGAAGGATGTCCGGAACCATGTCCAGAAGGCCGAAGCCGATCTTCAGGCGGCGTTCGGAGGGGCCCGAAAGCCCCGCCGGGTTCGAGTAGGCGGCGTAGGCGTCCTGCTCGGCCGCGGCGGCCGCGCCGCCCAGGGCCGCGGTCCGCGATCCGAATCCGTAGTTTTCCCCGATGTTGGCGCGAGCGTCCGGAATGAGGGAAATGCCCAAGGCAATTCCCAGGGTAAATACGGACATGAGCGAGCGGGCCATTCCATCGGGGTTCCCACGATTCGGGCCCGGGAGGAAGCGGAAAACGCCCGCTCAGGCCCGGCCGAGGGCTGCCTGGAAGAACCGGCTCCACTCGTCCCAGTCCAGGGTCTCGGCGCGCCGGGTGGGGTCGATCCCCGAGGCCTCCAGCGCCGGAAGCCAGGGGCCGTTCTTGGGGAGCCCGGAGCGCAGCATCTTGCGGCGATGGGCAAACGAGGTGCGGAGCAGCTTTTCCCAGACCGCCGCGGCTTCGGGTGAAGCGGTGGTGCCTGGAATCCGGGGCTGGGCCCGGCGGCGCAGGATGACGACCTCGCTCATGACTTCGGGAGGCGGCTGGAAGGCGCCCGGGGGCACGGTGGCGAACTTCTGGACATCCCAGAGGTTCTGCATCCAGATCGAGAGGCTGCCCCAGGCCTTGGTGTCGCGCTCGGCCCGCAGGCGTTGGGCGACCTCGGCCTGGAACATGAGCACCATGAAGGGGATCTGCGCGGTCTTGCGGGCCAGGCGTTCCACGATGGCCGTGCCGGCAGAATAGGGCAGGTTCGAGACCACGGCCAGGGGGCCGGGCTCCAGCCAAAGCGCTTCGTCGATTTCGACCATGTCGGCGCATTCCACGCGCAGGGGCACGTCGCCCGGAGGCGTGTCCTTCCAGTGGCGTGCGAGCGCCTCATCCCGCTCGACCAGGACGAACTCGGTCATGCCGCCCGCATTCTGGTCCCAGCCTTCGATCAGCGGCAGCGTGATGGCTCCGCGGCCTGGCCCGATCTCGAGCATGCGGCCGCAGCCGTGCTCGCGGGCCAGCTCGAAGGCCTGGTCGGCGATGCGGGCGCATAGGCCCCGGTCCCTGAGAAAGTGCTGGCCGTAGGCGCGGCGTTTGCCTTGAGTGGACATCAGATTTCCGGGTTGGGGAGCGCGTTCAAGCCCAGAAGCTCGGCGCCCCGAAGGTGATGCCCCTGCCGGAACCGGAAGGCGCCTGCGGCCGCGATCATGGCCGCGTTGTCGGTGCAGTAATCCATCTTGGGGAAAAACGGCTCGGTTTCCAGGCCGCGTTTCTTCCATTCCGCGTCCAGACGTCCGCGCAGCCGGCTGTTGGCCGCCACTCCGCCCACGATGGCCAGGCTGCGACAGCCGTGCTCGCGCACCGCGAGCCACATCTTGGTGAGGAGCGCATCCACGATGGCTTCCTGGATCGATGCGCAAAGGTCCGGTAGCCTCTCGTCGAGCGTGCCCGCCCGTTTCAATGCTTCGGTCTGCAGCGCCACGGCGGTCTTGAGTCCGCTGAACGAGAAGTCCAGCGTGGCCTTCTGGGGAAGCGCGCGGGGAAATTCGAAAGCCCGCGGATTTCCGCCCTGGGCGGTGCGGTCGATCCAGACCCCTCCCGGGTAGGGAAAGCCGAGCAGCTTGGCCGTCTTGTCGAAGGCCTCGCCGGCGGCGTCGTCGCGGGAACGGCCGACGAGCGAGCGCTTCAGGAAATCAGGAGGCCAGAGTTCGGGGGCCTGGCGGACCACGTAGAGGTTGGTGTGCCCGCCCGAAACCACGGCCAGCAGGAGGGGCAGCTCCAGGCGGCTGGCCGCGTCCGTGTCCAGGAACAGGCTGGCCGCGTGCCCTTCCAGGTGATGCACCGGCACCAGCGGCTTTTGCAGCGCATAGGCCATGGCCTTGCCCGCGCTCACGCCCACGAGCAGCGCGCCGACGAGGCCCGGGCGGTTGGTGACCGCGATCGCATCCAGGTCCCGGGTCTGGACCCCGGCCTGCTTGAGGGCCTGGTCGATCATCGGGTTCACCGTCTCCAGATGATTGCGCGAAGCGACCTCGGGCACCACACCCCCGAAGGGCTGATGGAGCCGGACCTGTGAAAAGGTGGCCAGACCCTGGACGCGCAGCTGCCCCGGCTCGTAGGTCACTACGGCGGCGCTGCATTCGTCGCAGGAGGTTTCGATTCCGAGGATCAGGTTCAAAGGTCTTCGTCCCCAAGACTGCCGGCCGGACAGGCGACTGCCTGGTGTTTCTTGGCGATCGCTTCCGGGTCGGGTTGGCCTGCCTTATACCACTGGGGCGCCGTATCCGGGGTGTGGCATTTGAGGCAGGTGGAATGCTCCACGCTCCGGGCGATCTGGCCGCTGAAGGGGTGGTTGTGGCCCGGGCCATGGCAGTTCTCGCACTGGACGGGGGTCCAGGACCGCTCGAGGGTGCCCAGAGCTTTCTTGAGGGGCAGGGTGTGAGCCTGGCGGGGAATGGCCACCGGAGACGAAAGCCCGGGTGCGTCGGCCTGGGCCTTGAGGAAAGCGTGCAGCTCTTCCAGGGTGAGGGCCTCGGTGCCTTCCTCTCCGGGCACCCGGCGGTCGGCCAGCCGGTCCACGGCCGAAAACCCGTGCGCATCGTCCAGACCGACCGTGTGGCAGGCCAGGCACTGCTTGTTGCGGGCCTGGGCCTTCTCGATCAATGGTGCCAGGGCGCTGGCATGGCGGGTTTTCCGCCAGAAGTCGTATTGCTTGAGGTGGCATTCCGCGCATCGGGGAAAGGTCTGGAACTTGGGCTGGCCCGACCGTTCGGATTCCTGCGCCGGAGCCAGGCGTGCGCTCTCGGCCAGATTGATGCGCGCCACCTCGGCCTTGAAGTCGCGGACCAGATTGCCCATCGGGGTCGCGGCACCTGGCGAATCGTCGTAGCCCGGGTCCAGGGCCACCAGGCGGTGGGAATCACCCGCGCCGGGCGCCTGGGGGTCCAGCGACACCAGTCCCACGTGCTGGTTGCGGAAGGAGCTCTGGAAGATGCGCGTCGCCTTTTCGACGGGAGGCTGCTGCAGGAAGCTCTGGCTGTGGGCACCCACGATCAGATCGATGCCGGGCACCGCGCGGGCCAGCTTCTGGTCCTCGTCAAAACCCTGGTGGGTGAGGGCAATCACGCGGTCGACCTTCCTGCGGAGCCCGGGAACGAGCCTCCGGGCCGCCTCCATGGGGGAGGTTACGCGCAGGTCCTTGGGCCAGGCCAGCTGGGGGCCGACCAGACCGATCACCGCGATGCGGAGTCGTTTGCCGTCGCGCGAGGAGCGGGTGAAGATCTCGTGCGATGGCAAGAGGGGCGCCCCGTCCTTCCGGCGCACCAGGTTTGCCGCAAGAAAGCGGATCGAGGTTTTCTTGAGCAGCCGCTGGAAAACCGCGACTCCCAGCCCGAAGTCCTTTTCGCCGGGAACCACCGCGTCTTGCCCCATCAACTGCAGCGACCGCAGCAGGAACTCGGCCTGCTTCTCGGACTGGGCGGCCAGCGCGGGCGGCACCGGGGTGGTGGGAAACAGCAGGTCCCCACCGTCGAGCTGGAGCAGGGAGCGATCCTCGATCCGGGCCAGCAGGTTGGCCCTGCGGACCACGCCCCCGAGGGGCCCTGAGCGGCAGCCGCAAGGCTCGAGCTCTCCCAGCACGTCATTGGAATAGACGAGGGTCGCCGCCGAGGCCGGCTTCGGCAGGAGAAGCGCCGCGGCCATGATGATCCAGACCAGTCCCATGAGATCCAGTCTACGCGATCAGCGGATCCTGCTCTTGGCTTTCTTGGCTTCGGGAGCGCGCGGGAACTTTTCCACCAGCTCCTGGTAAAAACCCTTCGCGTCGTCCCTCATGCCCAGGGCCTCAAAGGACTGGCCGATCTTGTAGAGGGCGGTCGGCACGCGCTTGGATTTGCCGAAATGTTCGGGGAATTTCGAGAAATCCATGATGGCCTTCTTGTACTGCTTCAGGCCGTAGTAGGCCTCGCCCCGGAGGAAAGTCGCTTCTTCGGCGTGCTTGCCCTTGGGGTTTCTCAGGTAGCCCGAGAGGCTTTCCACCGCGGCATTGAGATCGCCCGAATCGACCTGCTCCTTGCCCTTTTCGAAAAGGTCCGGGGCGTCGGCCGGAGGCTGGGCGACCTGGAGTTTCTTGACGGCTTCCAGCGCGGCCAGCTGCGCCTGCTCGAGTTCCACCACGCGGGCCTCGAGCTTCTTGGTCTGCTCCTGGGCGGCGGTGTTTTCGGTCTTGGCCTGCTGGGCGCTGGCGCGCTCCAGCTCCTCGATCCGGCCGTTCAGTCGGGTCAGCTCGCTCTTGATCTCATCGAGCGCCGCGGACTGGGCGGCCACGGGTTCCATCCGGGCCGCACCCGAGTGGGAGCTGTCGGCGGCCGCGTCGGCCGGCTCGTCGCGAAGCTGGGCACGCGTCTTGAGGCAGCCAGTACCGAGCAGCAGGGCGGTCATTCCGATGGTAACGATCTTGAGTGACTTCATCATGGTCGGATTCTGGCATCCCGCCCGGATCGGGTCAAACCCCGGGTGGAACGGGTCCGGGGCTGGGCGTTGTCGCCGGAAGCGGCGCCGGGAGAGCAGGGGGATTGGCGCCCATTTCGGGGTTGTCCGAGGCCGGCTTGGGCTCCGGGACCGGGTAGGGGTAGGGCTCGGCGGCTTGTGTTTCGGTGACCGAGGGCAGGGGCGCGAAGGCGTCGGCATTGGCCCCGCTTTCACTGCGCAGGGCGCCGCTCTTGAGGGCCTCGAACTCGGCCTGCTCGGCAAGGCCTCGGGCCTTTTCTGCGAACTCGCGCGCCGTCTTGAAGTTCTTGAGCTTGTAGTCGTGGCGCGCCTTCAGGAACCACTCGTTGGATTGGCGGAAAAGGTCCGGGGCCAGGACGTCCGCCTGGACCTCGCGCGCGGCGCGCAGGGCGGCGGCCGTGTCCGACATTTCCTGCACCGGCCGGGTGGCGAAAAGCGAGCAGCCGCCCAAAACCAGAACGGCGGCCAGGGCGGCCGCCGTTCCTTGAAGCGATTTCGCTGTCCGCGACAGGTCCATTCCGGCTTATTTCGCGGTGACCGAGAAGTTGGCGCGGCGGTTCTTGGCGTGCGCGTCCTCGGTATTGCCCGAGTCGATCAGGCGTTCCTTGCCGTAGCTGATGGTCGAGATGCGGTCCTGGCTGATGCCCATTTCGACCAGCGACTGCTTGACCGCGTTCGCGCGTTTTTCGCCCAGGGCGATGTTGTACTGGATGCCGCCGCGCTGGTCGCAGTGGCCTTCGATCTGGATTTTCAGGTCGCCCTTGTCCTTCAGGATCGCGCCGTTGTTCTTGAGGTCGGTCTTGGCCTCGGGGGTCAGCGAAAACGAGTCGTAGGCGAAGTGGACCGTCTTGAGGCCCATGGCCTTGCCGGAATCCGAATCACCCAGGGTGGTTTCGTCGACGGTGGTGTTGGTCGTCTGCACCGGCTCTTCTTCGGCCTTGCGGGGCGCCGTTTTGCAGGCAGCCAAGGTGACCATCAGAATCAGTGCCAAAGCGCGGAATTTCATAGGAAGCCTCCAGGGGGAAAATCTGAGTGCGTCGAAAATAATCCGCTCCTGCCAAAATTCAAAGGGGGAACGGCTTAACGCTTCGCGTTAATTTTCGGGCCGCGGTTTGAGTCCGGATTTCGGCGTCTGGGTCGGGAATCGGTCATCCGAGTGGCCTCACGGCCCGCTGGACCGGCATGGACTCCGCAAAGCGCCTCCTCCAGGAGGTCATTCCATGAAAGACGTGAACAAGATCATTCTCATAGGTCGGGTCGGTGCAGACCCCATCCAGAGGGAAACCAAGAACGGGGTTCCGGTCGTCAACTTCCCTTTGGCCACTCGGCGGCGGCTCAGGGGGGAAGGTCCCGAAGCCGAGGTTGCCGGGGAGGTCTCCGAGGCTTCGGGCGAGGAAACCCAGTGGCACCGGGTGGTGGTCTGGGGCCGGGAGGGGGAGGTGTGCACCCAGTACCTGCGGAAAGGCCAGGCCGTGTACGTGGAGGGCTCCGTCAGGAGCCGGAAATTCGAGGCCAAGGATGGGACTTCCCGGATGGCCTTTGAAGTCCACGCCGACAACGTCAGCTTCCTGGGACGGTTCCAGGGGCTGAGGGTGGCAACGGAGGATGAAACCGAAGAGGGGACTCCGGGGGTCGGCGCTTCAGGAGCGTGAGGCACCCGGACAGGAAAGGGGGGGGCCGACCCTGGGAACGGGTCGGTCTTCCCGATCGGGCCTGCCTTATTCGGTGGCCCGGACCAGATCACCGACCATCACGGCACGCGGGGAGATGGCGGGAATCTTTTCCGCAGGCAGGATCTGGTCGAGGCGCGCGATCGAGGCGTTGGGCTCCGAGTGGATGACCTTCAGCTTTGCGATGGGAAACTGGACGTCCTTGTAGAGCTTCTGGCTGGTCGCATCGTAGGTGGCCATGCGGCGGATCACCTGGAGCGTGCTGCCCGCGCGCACACCCTGGCGGCTGCCCAGATTCACGAAAAAGTCCTTTTGCGGGATCTCGCCCGGGTTGCCCAGGTCCACGGCGCGGTAAACGCTGTACACGATGCTTTCTTCCTCCGCGTCCGCCAGGGGCAGGAAAAGGACGAAGGCCGCAATCATCGAGGCTAGCCAGAGTTTGCTCACCGGAGATCTCCTTCCGCGAGGGCAGAGGCCCTCTCCTAACCTATCGGTGAATGGCTTCAGGTCCTGAAGGACACAGCAAAGTGCCAGGTGCGTCAAAGTCCTGTCTTGGCTGGCCCCGGTCAGGGGCCCTTGGGTCTTGGCCCCGATCTTCCGAAAGGAGGAGGAAGGAGGCTCCGGTGAACGTCGGTCTTTCGTCATTCGTTCCGATCGATATCCGCCTGTTCCGGAATGCTCCGCGGGACCTTCCGTTCGATGTCTATCTGAAGGTTTCCGAAGGGAACTACGCCCACGTCTTTTCGCGGACCACCGGTATCGATTACCGGCGCCTGGCCACCTACATGGCCAAGGGACTCTCGGAGCTTCACGTGCGCCGGGAGGACGAGCCGCTGATCCACGCCTTTGTTGAAAACACCCTGGACCGGGTCCTGACGGATGAACACGCCAGCTCCGCGGCCAGGATCGCGGCGCTGCTGAACAAGACCGAGCAGAACCTGGCCGAAGTCTTCCAGGCGGTGGACCTTCCCGAAGAGGTGGTCCGCGCTTCCGAACGCGTGGTCACTGGCTATGTGCGGATGCTTTCTCAGGAGCCGCAGTCGCTGGCCCTGCTCCTGAAGCTGGTGTCGCATGGCGATACCCTGTACGCGCATGCGGTGGCCGTGGCCGTTTTCACCCTGGTGCTGGCCAAGGGTATGGCGCGCTTTCCGGAGCGGACGATCGAGTCGATCGGCCTGGGCGGATTCCTTCACGATGTGGGGTTTTCGCAGGTTTCCCGGGCCATCCTGGATAAGCCGGGCGAACTGACCGAGGACGAATGGCGCGTGGTGGAAGAGCATCCGCGACTGGGCCTCAAGATCCTGGAGCACACCCCGGGGATCCCCGACGAGGTCCGCTACGTGGTGTACCAGCACCACGAGGAGCCGACCGGGATGGGCTACCCCAACGGGCTGATGGGCAGCGCGATCTTCCTGCCCGCCCGCATTGTGGCGATCACCGATGCATTCGCGGCAATGATCGCGCGTCGGCCTTATCGCGAAGCGCTGTCACCCGACGAGGCGATTCGGCAGCTCCTGGCCATGCCGGCCAAGTTCGAGCCCGAGCTGGTCAGGTTGCTGGGACGGCTGCTGTTCCGCGGCCGGGGCGAACGCGCGGCCTGAAGCTCAGCGCCGCGTCTCCTGGTAGCGGCGCTTGGTTTCGCGGTCCACCCGGTAGTACTTGAAGCGGTTCTGGATGATCTCGCTTTGCCGGAAATTGAGCAGCCAGGGCTGCGATAGCCGGTAGGTCGAGTGGTAATAGCCCAGCGCCCAGGGCACCTGCTCCTGCAGGATTTCGTCCATCCTGGAGACCAGCGCCGCGCGGGCGGGGCCTGGTTCCAGCACCGCCATCTTCTCGTAGAGCGAGTTCATGTCCTTGCTGTTGAAGTTGGCTTCATTGGGTCCCGGGGACTCGTTCGGGCCGTAAAGGAGCTGGAAGACGTTCTCGGCGTCCGGATAATCCGTGACCCAGCCGCCGTAGTACAGTTGCAGGTTGGCTTTCTTCATCTTTTCGAGGAAGGCCGGGAACGTGTTGGCAATGACGTTCAGCTTGATGCCGATGCGGGCCAGCTGCTGGGTGAAGAAGTCGCCCATCTGGCGGCTGATCGTGTCGGCTCCGCGAAGGTCGAAGTTGATGGGGGGAAGACCTGCGCCCTCGGGGAACCCCGCCTTGGCCAGCAGGCTCTTGGCCCGGGCCAGGTCGAGGTCGTACTTGAGGCGCGGATTGGCGGGGCGATCCTGGATGCCCGGCGGCAGGGCAGTGACCTGCTTCTTGCCGCGACCATTGGTGAACAGCTCGATCCACTTGTCGCGGTCCACGGCCGAAGCGATGGCCTGGCGGAGCAGCTCATTGGAGCCCAGGAGCCGGTCCTTCATGTTCATGCCGAGGTAGTAGAAGGTCGTTCCCGTGTCGATCGAGAGGCGGATGCCCTTGGCGGCCAGCTCGGGCTGCAGGTTCGTGCCCTGGGTGATGGCCTGCGAGAAGTTGTCCTTCGGAATGGCGGCCGTATCGAGTTCGCCCTTCAGGAAATTGAGCCAGGCCGGCTGGGCTTCCTTGATGATCTGCATTTCCACGCGGTCCAGGAACGGAAGTTTCTTCCCGGCGTCGGCCAGCATGCCCAGCTTGCGGTATTCGGCTGAACCTTCCGAAGGGTAGAACATTTCCCGGAAAGCGGGATTGCGCTCGAGCACGACCAGGCGGTTCCTGTCCCATTTCTTGAGCAGGAAGGGTCCGGTGCCCACCGGGTGGTCCAGGAGATTTCCGTCCGCATCGGCGTAGGCTTCAACGGCCTCGTGAGGCACGGGAGCCGTGAAGCTCATGCTGAGGACAAAGGGAAGCTGGGGGTAAGGCTTGGTGAGCTTGATCTGGAGGGTCGAGTCGTCGAGCGCGCGGATGCCTTCCACGGGCGAATCGAAGACTTCCTTGCTGGCGATCCGGGTGGGCGCGGCCACGAGCTTGTCGTGGAAGGCATTGATGCCCGCGATCTTGCCATCGAAGATCCACCAGCCGGTGGACTGCAGGCGGGGAAGCGCCAGGCGTTTCCAGGCATAAACGAAATCGTGGGCCGTCAGGGCTCGGCCGTGGCCCAGGGAGGCCTTGAAACAGGCGTCATCCTGGAAGCGCACATCCTGCCGCAGATGGATCGTGACCGTGAGGCGGTCTGCCGAGTACTTGGGCATGTCGGCCGCAAGCAGGGGTTCCACCCGGTAGGTCTCCGAGAGGTACGAGTACTGGTAGAGGGTCTCGTAGATCTGGGGAACCACATCCAGGCTGATCACGTCGTAGGCATTTGCCGGGTCCAGTGTCTTGACGTCGTCCTGGTAGGCGCCGTGGAACGTCATCTTGCCGTCGTCCCGGGCGTGGCGGGAGCAGCCGGCCAGGAGCAGCGCTCCGAGCAGAAGGCTGAACCCTGCTTTGCGGATGGTCTGGATGGAAGTGCTCATCGATGGGGTTCTTCTCCGGCCATTCAGCCGGCGTTCAGGGCTCGTTTGGCCGCGGCGATGGCATCGCCGAGTCCCGCCGGTTTGGTTCCGCCCGCCTGGGCCAAGTCGGGTTTGCCGCCGCCCTTGCCGTCGATCAGCGGGGCCAGCTGCTTGAGCAGCTCGTTGGCCTGCGCCAGCTTCGAGGCTTGCGCGCCCACCGCGATGAGGAGCGCGGCTTTGCGGGTCTCCGGCTCCTCCAGTCCGAGGACCACGACCGCGTCGGGTGCCTTCTGCTTGAGGCGATCCGCCAGGTCACGCAGCTTCTTGATG
>CANFHS010000020.1 GCA_947446835.1 Bacteriovoracaceae bacterium | reverse complement strand
TGTCCAGGCAGCCCGCCAGGAACTGGGGCTGGTTGCCCACGATTCCCACCGAACGTCCGCCGATCCGGGCAAAGCCCACCACGATGTTCTGCGCGTAGCCCGCGTGGACTTCCATGAACTCGCCGTCGTCCACGACGTCGGCGATCACCCGGCGCATGTCGTAGGGCTTGTTCGGCGAGTCGGGCAGGATCTTGGCGATCTCGAGGCAGGGGCGATCCACCGGGTCCTGCGAGCCTTTCGACGGTGCGTTGTCCAGGTTGTTGGACGGGATGAAGCTCATCAGCTTGCGCACGGCCTGCAGGCACTCGCGCTCGTCCGGCATGACGAAGTGGCAGACGCCGCTCTTCTCCATGTGGGTCTCGGCGCCACCCAGGGCTTCCTTGGTCACTTCCTCGTGGGTCACGGTCTTGATGACGTCCGGGCCGGTCACGAACATGTACGACACGCCTTCGACCATGAAGATGAAGTCGGTGATGGCCGGGCTGTAGACCGCGCCGCCGGCGCAGGGACCCAGGATCACGCTGATCTGGGGCACCACGCCCGAGGCCTGCACGTTGCGCCAGAAGATCTCGGCGTATCCCCCCAGGGACTCGACCCCTTCCTGGATGCGGGCGCCACCCGAGTCGTTCAGGCCGATGACCGGAGCGCCGGTCTTCACGGCCAGATCCATGATCTTGCAGATCTTCGAGGCGTGCGCGCTGGAAAGGCTGCCGCCGAAAACCGTGAAGTCCTGAGAGTAGAGGCACACGGTGCGCCCGCCGATCGTGCCGTGACCGGTCACGACGCCGTCACCCAGGAACTTCTGCTTTTCCATCTCGAAGTCCGAGCAGCGGTGGGTGACGAACTTGTCGAGTTCCACGAAGCTTCCCGGATCAAGCAGGAGTTCGATCCGCTCGCGGGCGGTCAGCTTGCCCGAGGTGTGCTGCTTCTGGACCCTCTCAGGGCCCCCTCCGGCTTCGGCCAGACGTTCGCGTTCCGCGAGTTCCTTGAGCTGCTCGAGATATGCCATAAGGGTCTGGATACACGAGCAATTCCGCCATGTCATCGTTCCATTTGCGAGGCCGAGGCACCGGGAAATACGCTGCATTCATGAGGCGTTACCCCGGGGCACCCGGTTCAGTACCGCTGGCTCCACTCCAGGAAGGCCGAAAGCATGTTGGACTCGGAAGCTCCCGGGCTCGACGAGAGCGGACGGGAATAGTCCGTACTCAGGGTCCAATGGCGGCCCAGCCGCCTCCGGAATCCCAGGTACTGGCGCTCCTGCGAATCAGTTCCCAGGCTGAGCGATGACCCGCCTCCCAGCCTGAACCTCGCGTTCAGGGCGCCCGTGGACGGGTTGTACTGCACGCTTTCCACCGGTGTGGAGGCCAGCAGGTACAGCGAAGCCAGGCCCAGCGCCCGGTCCGCAACGGCCGCCCGGGCCTGGCCCACCGACTCGACCTGCCCTGCATCCAGCGCGGCGGCCGGCTCGCCGAAGAGCAGCACCGCCCAGAGCTCATCCTCCGGAACCGGCGGCTCGGAGACCAGCTTGATTTCGGGTTCCACCTCCGTGCCTTGCACCTGGATCTTCACCACGTAGTTCGAGTAGGTGACCCGGAAGGAGCCGTCGATCGGAAAGTCCGGCCTCCTGGGATCGAAATCCATCCGGAACTGCTCCAGGACCGCATCCCTGCGGAAGAGGTCCAGCGGGAAAGGAAGAACCGACAAGCGCCCCGAGGGCTCCTGGGAACTGCCCCAGCGCACGTCCAGCTGGAGCGGCACAGGCGCCTTGGCCAGATTCGACAGGAGCCTGACCGGCTTGCCCGGGTCCACCGTGTGCACATGGAAGCGCGTCTCGAGGCCCGAGGCTCCCGCTGCCGACCCGGAGCCGGGAGGCACGGCCTGCTTCGCGAGGCGGGGATCGGGCAGGAATCTGGGGGGCCTCTCCAGCTCGAGCTTGGGAACCGCCAGCATCACATCCCGGAGCACGACATCCAGATCGAGCCAGGACTTGCCGGTTTCCAGGCCCAGACGAAGCTCACCGTCCACGTCCAGGTCGAGCTTTTGCCCCGAGCCCGAAAGGCGGGTCCGCAGCTCCACGGGAACAGTCGCCTTTCCCTGCTCCAGCACTCCATTGGCCACCAGACGAAGTTCGCCGTCCAGGGCGTTGAGGGGCGCCGGGACTGCCCACGGAGTCTTCCGCAGCTCCCGCTCCCACACCGAAAACCGCGGAACCCGGAGGCTCACGAAGGCACGCGTCTGCAGCTTGCCTTGGCGCGGAAGCTCCAGCGGCACGCCCAGGTAGTCCGCGACCACCGATCCCGCCCCCTCGATCCAGGGGGTCTGGAAGGGCTCCAGGTCGAACCGGACCTGCCCCGAAAAAAGCTGGTCCGGGATGGGCAGGCGCGGGGTTTCGAGATCAGCCGAGAGATGCCCCCGCATCGTTTCGGGCAACCGGAAGCCGGAAGCGTTCCCCGGAAGTCCCAGTGCCAGCCGGGTCTGGACCGGACAAGCCAGGTGAAGCTTTCCTTCCCGCTCCGTGTAGCGATGGGAAAATCGGCACTCCGAAAGCTCCAGCCGGGGAAACTCACGAGCCCACTCGCGGCCAATCGCATCCAGCACGCCATCCACCCGGCCCGGAACCCAGGAGCCCTGCGACCGGAGCCACACGCGCCGACGGCCCTGCTGGACGGTCGCCCGAAGCCCGTATTCCATCGACCTGGCGGTACTCCAGACGGCCCGTGCCGACGCCTGGCCTTGCCATCCCTCCGGCAGCTGGGCCCTCACTTCTCCCCAAACCTCGCGAGGCAGGCCAAAGAGCTTTTCACCGGGCACGCCTCCGCCCTGGAACGCACCCCGCAAAGGCGCGCTCAGTTTGCCCGCGAGCTCGAACCGTCCGCTCAATCCTCCTTCATTCTCCATGCGGAAGGTTTCGAAGCCCACGTCGGGGCTCTTTCTCGGGGGTTCGCCGAAGTTCGCCTCCAGCCCTTCGGCCTGCAACGCTCCCAGCGGCTTCCACCGGAACTGCCCAGGCCTGAGCCGCGCCCACGCGGCCAGCTCAAGGTCCTTGGCCCGGGCTTCCCACTCGTCCCCGGGCCCGTGCACCTCCAGGCCCTCGAACCTGAGCCGCACCGTCTTGTTCCAGAAGGTCTCGCTTCGCGCGTCGACCTGGAGCTCGCGCCAGTCGATCTTCCACCCCTGCCGGGCCAGATACCGCGCGCCCCACCGCAATAACTGAGGCCGGAGCACCAGCCCCGGATGCTGCCACACCCAGAGCAGCAGTCCCATCAGGACGGCCCAGGCTGCGATCAGGATCCTCGACCCCCGCATTCTCAGAACTCCTCCCCGAGGCTCAGGAAGAACTGGAAATGCGAATTCACCGAGCCGGGCGCCCCCGTCACGTAGCCGTGCGCGAAGGTGCTCCTCAAGGTTCCCACCGGCGAAGCCCAGCGCACTCCCAGGCCCGGCGACCAGTACAACGGCCCCGAGAAGTTCCAGGGTTCCGTGCCCACAACCCCCAGGTCGAGGAAACCGAAGGGCTGAAGGCCCAGCGGGATCGGGCCTCCCCATCGGACCTCGAACCCGACGAACGCCAGGCTCAGGCCACCGGAGGGGCCGGGAAGCTCCTGACGACCGAAACCCCGCAGGTCCGCGGAGCCTCCCAGGTAATGCCGATAGGTCGAGGGAAGCGGGCTATCGCCGGTCAGCGGTGCGGAAGTCGCCGTCACCGCCCCCCCCCCGCGGACCCCCAGGACCCAAAGCGGCGGATCATACTCGCGCACGTTGCCCAGGGTCTCGAACACCAGGGAATACCGTTGCACCTCCAGGTCCGAGGCCAGCTCCCGCGAAGCCAGGCTCGTGGTGAAGCGGGCGTTGAAGCCCGTCCGCGGATCGCTCTGGTAAAGCTCGAACTCATGGGAAGTCCAACGCAGCACTCCTTCCAGCGAAAGGAACTGGCTGGACTTGGGTCCTTCCCCTCGCAGGGTGGACACCGACTCGTAGGCCGGCCCGACCTGGGCTTCCAGCCCGGTGGAGGGCCCGTCCCAGGTGGTTCCGAACCGGAACGCCAGGCGATTGCTGAGGGCTTCGTAGAATTTCTCATTCTGGTGGCTGAACTCCACACCGGGCCCCACGTACTTGCGCGAAGGTTCCTCCAGGAAGTACCAGGCAAACGTGCCGTCCAGCCGCTGCTCCCGGGACGACGCAAAGGCGCTCAGGTTCAGCTGCGAGCCCTGGGGGCCCAGCCGCGCGTTCTTCCAGGAGGCCTTCACGGACACCAGCCCCTCGGTATCCACCCCGAAGCCGAAGGTCAGGATCCGGGGCTGTCCTGCAATGGTCTCCTGCTTGAGCAATACTCCGTTGGACTGGCACTGCTGGCCCAGGCGGTAGCTCTGCACGATGCCCTTGGCCAGCACCCGACGGTTCGTCACCCGGAGCCAATCCCCGTTGAAAGGGTCCTCGAACCGGAACGCATCATACCGCCGCAGCATTCCCGGGCGGAGCCCCTCGATCGCGTCCTCCGCCACCCCGAGAACCGGCAAGTGGTCACCCGGAATCACATGGGCAGTCACGACTCCCGAGGAAAAATCGCCCCGGACCTGGACC
The DNA here is from genome assembly GCA_947446835.1 of Bacteriovoracaceae bacterium. GTDB lineage: Bacteria > Bdellovibrionota > UBA1018 > UBA1018 > UBA1018 > CANFHS01. The sequence goes on along the minus strand of CANFHS010000020.1, from coordinate 11,244 downwards.
ACGGGACACGGGTAGCCCAGGGCCCGGGTGCGCTCCACGAGCCAGCTCTCCAGCTCCGAAAGGCGGCCCGGCGTCATGACCTCGCCCACCACCAGGCGCTTGCGGGCCACCTCCAGGCCTGGCGGCGTGCCTTCGGCAACGATCCGGGAAACCCGGGCCACAGGCCCAGGCTCCAGGACGCGGCCCACGCCCGGCTTTTCCTCCAGCCGCGCCGAATAATACCCGCGCTCCTGGAGAAAGGCCCGCAGGTGGAATCGGGCCTGGCTGAGCGGAATCCGGCGCCAGGCCTCATCCCAGGGAGCGCTGCCCCGGCTACCGGTGCCACAGACCAGGATCTTCTCGGTTTCCGTCAGCGAGATGTCACTCCCGTCCTCGACGCGGAGCCCGGGGCAAAGTTCGCGGGCCTCCGCGGCCGTTGCCAGGCCCCCGGCAAGGATTGCCGGAAGCGCCGCCGCCGAAATCCGGTACACTGATCGGAGGATGGGTTTCTCAGGACCCCTGAAAGCAGCGGCCCGCCTCACGATCCCGGCGCTCCTGGCGCTGGCGCCCGCATCGGCTTACGCAGGGCTTTACTGGTTCGAGTTCGGCGGCGGTGTGGCGCAGATGGAGAAATCCTCGGCGTTCTATGGAGGCAGCACGCCCAACTCCCTGGGCCTGGGCGGCTCGTACCTTTTCGGTGCAGGATTGAGGATCGCATCGGACAGCGTACCGCTCCATCTGGCCATCCAGCACCGGCTGGTCATGGCCTCGTCAGGATCCACCTCCTACGGGCTGCAAACGACGTACCCCATCCTCAGGGCTTATTTTCCAGGCGTTTACCTGGGATTCGGCTTCACGCCCCTGGTCTGGAAAAAATCCGGCTCCGGCGTCCTCGTGGAGTCCTACCAGCACGTGACTTCCGCCACCGCGATGCTGGGCGAGATCGGCTTCGAGATGCCCATCACGCCCGAGGTCAGCTTCAACCTCTCGGCGACCGGCCAGCTCGTACAGGCCTCCGGAGGGGGCGGACTGGGCCCGACCTACGAAGGCACGGCGTCGTTCCGCTTCTTCTACGGACAAGGCGCATCGAGCCGCATCCGGAACCGCGGCAAATTCAGGGGCTGGCGCTACCCGTTCGGCATCGAGCTGAACAACTGAAAGGGCGCCCTCAGCCTTCGGTGCCGGTCCGGGCCAGCTTGCGCTTGTCGAGCCCGTACTTCTCGACCTTCATGATCAGGCCCGCGCGCGAAATCCCCAGCTCCTTGGCCAGGCGACTCTTGTTCCAGTTCGTGCGGCGCAGCCCTTCCTTGATCATGGTCTTCTCGAGCTCCTCGAGAGCGTCCTTCAGCTTGCCCGCCACCCGGACACCCTGGACCTTGGACTGCGAGCCCCAGTCGCGGATGCGCGGCGACAGCAGCTCGGCGCTGATGCGCGGATCGTCGCCCGTCAGCACGATGAGGCGTTCCACCTCGTTCTCCAGCTCGCGGATGTTGCCCGGCCACGGGTAGTCGAAGATCTTCTCCATGGCCCGCTTCGCCAGCTGCTTGAGCGGCATGTTCTTTTCCTTGCAGCCCCGCGACACGAAGTGGTCCAGCAGGACGGGAATGTCCTCCTTGCGGTCACGCAGCGGCGGCACCACCAGGTTGATCACGTTGATGCGGTAGTAAAGGTCTTCGCGGAAGGTGCCCTGCTCGACCATGTCCTTCAGGTCGCGGTTCGTGGCGGCCACGACGCGCACTTCCACCTTGCGGACCTCGGTCGAACCGACCGGCGTCAGCTCACCCTGCTGCAGCACGCGAAGCAGCTTGACCTGCATGGTGGGCGACATGTCGCCGATCTCGTCCAGGAACAGGGTGCCCTGGTGGGCCGCCTCGAAAAGGCCCTTCTTGTCCTTGATCGCGCCGGTGAAGGAGCCCTTCACATGGCCGAACAGCTCGCTGTCCAGCAGGTTCTCGTTGAAAGCCGAGCAGTTCACCGTCACGAAGGCGGAATCCTTGCGCGGACTGTTGAAATGGATGGCACGGGCCAGGAGCTCCTTGCCCGTTCCGTTCTCGCCCTGGATCAGCACGGTCGACTCCGAGTGCTTGATCTTGTCCAGCAGCCCGTAGAGCTCCTGCATGGGCTTGGACTTGCCGATCATCTGGTCATAGCTGTAGCGGTTGCCCAGCTGGCTGTTCAGGGCGCTGATGCGCTCCTCGCGCTTCGAGATCTCGGTGTGGAAGGTCACGATTTCCTGGGCCACCAGGTCCACCAGCTCGAAGAAGTACTTCTTCTGGGCGTCGGTCAGGACCTTCATCCGGCCCAAGGCGGCATCATAGGCTTCGCCGTCCAGACCCAGGGCTTCGACCCGGGCACGTCCCTGCGCACGAGCCGCCGGCGTCGCGGGCTCCTCGAAGAACGAGCAGGCATAAACCGAACCCAGGAAGTCCGATCCGACCGAGATGCGCGACACGAGCACCCGCTCCACGCCGGTCGGGCCTTCCAGAAGCATGTGGGTCTGATCGCTGGTGAAGATGCGCTCGTTGGCCTGGGCCACGGCCTTCATCACCATCTCGCGGCCTTTGTCCTTGGGAAGCAACGTGGCGCAAACCGGGTTCTTGAACTCGCGCTGGCGGTCGGCCGGATCATAGTTCCGGATCAGGCCGCGCTCATCCACGAAGAAGATCTCCGTGCTGAACCATTGCGCCAGGATCTCTTCCAGTTTCCGGATGACGTGGATGTGCTTGAGCTCTTCCCAGTTGATCATGTTTTGCGACCTTTCCTTCTCCAAAACCCTTTTCGGATCATTTTGATCAGGAATTAAGTCGCAGTCCATTTATTTTACAAAGGGCCTGAAACCTCAAACATCTCAGGCCTCTGCAAAATCCCGATTTGTGAAGACTTTAGATGGGGGTGTCACTTCCCTGAACGGGCGGCGCCCATGGCTTGGGCAATCTTCTTCCGGGTCCCCTCGCCCTGCCAATCCTGGGCACCCACCCATTTTTCGACGATCTGGCCATCCCGGTCGATCAGGTAGGTTTCCGGAAACTGGTAGGAACCCAAGGCATCGGGGCTCTTTTGCGCCTCATCCAGGAGCGACAGGACGTTCGGCGGCACTGCCGAGGCGGGGAAGATCTTGTCCGCTTCGCCCCAGGTCTTGTCCAGGCTCACCACCATGAAACCCAGCTCCTTGCCCTGGAACTCGCGCGCCATCTGCAGGAACTGCGGCAGCTCCTCGATGCAGGGCGGACACCAGCTGGCCCAGAAGTGCAGCAGCACCGGGCGACCTGCCAGCTCCGACAACTTGTGGCTCTTGCCCTGCCGGTCCTCAGCAGCCACATCCGGGGCCCGCCGCAGCGTCCTGGCCTGCGGGGCCTCCTGCTGCGCTTCGGGCTTGGCAGAGGCCACGGGGGCGGGGGCGGGTGGAGCGGCGTTCCGTGTGCACCCCAGCATGACGGGGAGCATGATCCAGACCCACGGGAAACCGGCTGATCTTCCAAAAGATTTCATCCCGCCGACTTAGCATGCGTTCCAACACCTTGTCAGCCCACGGTTTTCGGAGGGGTTGCAAAGTAATTTTACACTCAAGTATAATAATAAAGTATGGCTCATGCACTCGTTCTGAATGCCTCTTTCGAGCCCCTCCAGATCGTCACCTGGCAGCGCGCTTTACAGCTGCTTTTCCAGGGCAAGGTCGAGGTGGTCGAGGAATCAGACCATGAGGTCCGGACCGTCCGGTTCAGCATCAAGGTGCCCACGGTCCTCAGGCTGCTCCAGTACATCCCGCTGCAGCGCAAGAAGCACTTCATCCGGTTCTCGCGCGCCAACGTCTTCACCCGGGACCTGAACACCTGCCAGTACTGCGGCATCCGGTTCAGCCGGGGGCAGCTCACCCTGGACCACGTCACCCCGATCGTCCAGGGGGGCGCCAAGACCTGGGAAAACATCGTCACCGCCTGCAAGCCCTGCAACCAGCGCAAAGGGGGCCGGACCCCCGTCCAGGCCGCGATGCGCCTCATCCGCAGGCCGCACCGCCCCAACTGGTTGCCCAGCGCCACCCTGCACATCGGTGCCTCGATCACCCCCGACCGATGGCGGATCTACCTGAAGGTCGATTCGGACTCGGACGACTCTTGACCCCGGGCCCGGCGATCTCTAGCCTGGGAGTCCGTGGCGAAATCCTCCAAAGCACTCTCCTCTGACTTCGTGGGCCGAGTGGTCGAGCTGTACGGCGACACCCTGTACGACCTCTGCCATTCCGTCCTCTGGAGCGGCAGCAACGCACAGATCGCCTTCCGGTCCATCCTGAAGGACCTGCGCGCGGCTTCCCGGAAACAGCGCTTCCAGGCCCACGAGCGGCCTTGGGTCATCTCGGTCGCCTGCGCCCGCCTGAGGGCCTTTGCCCAGCGGCACGGGCGCAAGCTGACCCCCTCCGAGCAGATCATGCTCGACGCCAACTCCGACCTTCAGGCCCGCCTCAAGCAGTTCGATGCCTACTTCCACCGCCTGCCGGTCGACGACCAGATCCTGCTGCTCCTGCGCGACAAGTACGGCCTCCCCTATGGCGAAATCGCCACCGCCCTGGGCATCCCCGAAGGCTCGCTGAAGATCCAGCGACAGCAGTCGGTCAGGGCCCTGGAAGAATGGCTGTGGGAGGCGCGCACATGAACTGCTTCGAGTGGCAGAACCGCTCTTCCGACTACCTGGATGGCAACCTGATCGGCTCCATGAAACGTTCGGCCGACGATCACCTCGAGGGCTGCGGAGACTGCCGCGTCCGGCTGCAGAGGTACCGCCAGATCCTCCAGTCCCTTTCGAGCCAGCCCCGCGTTCCCCTGCCGATCCCCATCCGCAAGGCACCCCTGGCCCGCACGATCGGTCGCCTTGACCTGGCTTCCCTGACCCGCGGCAACCTGCTCGACAAGAGCCCGTGGTTCGTCCGCACCAGCGTCGAAGGGCTGGGCGTCGCGTTCCTGCTCCTCTTCGTCATTGCGGTGGTCCCCCGGATCCGCACGATCTACGAAAGTGGCATCGAGCGGCGCCTGGACGCCTTCAGCCTGGGAAGCCCATCGGGCCCGGATTCGGGCGACAGCCCCGCCCCGCTCCGGGGACGCCTTGGCCCCGAAGGCACGGGAGCGGTCGCAGGCGAGGAATTCTCGGGTGAATACGGCGAAGACGACGGCTCCGAAGAAGCGGCCGTCGAGTCCGACGACGTCCAGGTGGGCAGCTCGGAAATCTGGCGCTTCAGCCTCAAGACCGACAGTCCGCACGAGGTCCAACCCAAGATCGTGCTGCTGCTCAAGAGCCTGGGAGTAGCGGCCGAAACTCCGGGACTGGGAGGGACCGAGGCACCGGGCGGCATCCAGTTCGATGTGCTTTTGCCCACCCAGATCGTGGCCAACCTGAAAGCCGGCCTCAAGAAGCTGGCGGCTCCCACGGTGACCAACGTGGTGGATGCCCCCGAAAACCAGGGACCCACGGCCACCTTCACCTGGTACCGCAACAAGTCCAAGCGCAAGATCCCGGCCGGCAAGGCCCGCGTGGTGATCTGGCTCAGCCAGGTCTAGGGTTTTTCCGCGCTCAGTCTGCCGCAGGCCCACGGACCATCAGGTCCTTGCCACCCAGCTCCCCGACTTCCGCGTTCAGGGCTTCGGGCCTGAGTCCGATGTGCACCCGGGTCGGAGTCTGGGTGGCCGACGGCGACAGCTTTGCGTTCAGCAAGTCCTCTTCCTGGCGCATGTTTTGCGCATCGGCCAACAACCCGCCCAGCTCGCCCGCGCCCTGGACTCCCGGCGCGACCGCAGGACCCTTCACGTTGGCCGGGCCACGCTCACCCCGGACGGTCGCATCGCCCGGCTGCGGCAAGCCTGCGGGCTTGGCCGAATCCAGGGTCACCACCACCGGCACACCGGTCTTCTTCAGCACCTTTTGCGCGGAAACGAGCATGTCCCGGCGGGCCAGCAGGAAGGCCCGGCGACTCACGCCCTGGACCTGCTGCTCGAACTTGGGCAGAGGCCCCGGCGCCCGGGCCAAGGCCGCGCCCTGCGCGCGGAAGGCCTGCTCCTCGCCCGGACTTCCGGTCTTGCCCTTCCAGATGGCCAGGCGGCCCTCGTAGGCCTTCAGGGCGCGCTCATAAGCCTGGGTGTCCACCACCGGCTTGCCCTGGGGATCGGTCTCCTGGACGGTCAGCATCTCACCGTTTTCCGGGTCCGAAGGATCCCGCGGAATGCGCTTGAAACGCAGGAACTCGTCCTGGGACGGCGCCCGGGGCATGTCCTTGAGCCACTCCAGGTATTGGGTGCTTCCCAGCGTCCTCAGGCGCTCGTCGCCATCATGGCTGTCGCGGAGCTCGCGCAAAGTCGGAATGAACGGGGTCTGCGGCAGGCGCGCGCGGACGTCGGCCTCGGGCTCCACGGACAGCACTTTTTCCCCACCCCTCAGGGCCGAGACCTGCTGGTTGGCCGAAAGCAGTCCTCCACGGATGCGCGACAGCACGGCCAGCTGGTCCCGCTTGAAGCGCCCCAGACAGGCCTGGGCGGCCCTCGGGTCGCCCTGCGCCCGCTCGGCGGGAAGGCAGCGCAATCCCAGCTCGGAAAGGACGGCAGAAGCGCCCTGGGGCTCCTGGATGCGCGCTTCCAGCAGCAGCAGCCGGTACTCGATGAAACGGGCCTGCAGGGTCAGGTTCTCCACCCCGTGCTCGTAGACGCAGGTCATACCGCAGGCCTGATAAAGGTCCGGGTCCATGAACGACAGCCCTGAACCCAGCGCCGGAACACTGTTCAGCAGGACCATGAGCAGCGCCCGGGAAACGATCAGAAACCCGAACTTGGCCTGGCTTCGAGCGGACATCGGGGAAACCCTCTCTTCCCCTCATCAAAGCAAGTCTCAAGCCCACTGGGGCGCAAATCGCGCCTCCAAGAGCTTGTTATGACTGCCGAATCAAGACCCCCAAATCGGATTCCCGGGATTTCCCGACCAAGCCCCGAACAGCTGCCCAAAGCCTGGACAGCCCCCCCGAAAACAGAAACGGGCGACCCCCTAAAGGTCGCCCGTTCCCAAACCAACTAACAAAACCAATAACCCAGGCTGTCAGGGCCGGTGTCCCGACACGCCAGGATCAGCTCAGCTGGAGCCGCCCTGTTTCGAGCTGCCACCACCAGCGGTCGACTTGCGTCCGCCGGCAGCCTTGGTCGCCTTCGCGGCCTTGGGAGCCTTGGAAGCGGCCGGAGCAGCCTTCGACTTGGCGCCGAACATCTTGCGGAAGCGGTTCAGCGGATCCGCCGGAGCCTGCGCAGGAGCGGCGGCTTCCTGGCCCTCGGCAGCGGCAGCCTTCGGCTTGCGCTTGCGGTCCAGGGCCGGGTGATCGACCAGCTCGATCATGGCCATTTCGGCGCCATCGCCCCAGCGGCGGTCGGACACCTTGAGCACGCGGGTGTAACCCCCTTTGCGGCTCTTGTAGCGCTCAGCCAGCTCACCGAAGAGCTTCTTGACCACTTCCGCGTCGCGGGTGCGGTCAAAGGCCAACCGGCGCGAAGCCAGGCTGCCCGACTTGGCCAGGGTGATGAGGCGTTCCACCACGCGCCGGGCTTCTTTGGCCTTCTGCACGGTGGTCACGATCTGTTCTTTGCTGATCACCGAATTGGCCATGTTGCGGAACATGGCAACCCGGTGCGAGGTATTGCGGCCGAATTTGCGACCGTCGACGTTGTGTCTCATGATTTCACTCCAATGCTAATACGACCGGATCAGTCTTCGATGTCGTCGTCGGTTTCGAACGATTCCGAATCCTTCCGATCATTCTGGATGCGGCTCTCGTCCACATCCGAATCGGCCGGTTTCGGCGGCGCCGACGGAGCCACGAAGCCATCCAGCTTCATTCCCAGGCTCAGACCCATCTCCGACAGGATGTCCTTGATCTCGTTCAGGGACTTGCGGCCGAAGTTCTTGGTCTTGAGCATCTCGGCTTCGGTCTTCTGGACCAGCTCGTAGATGTACTTGATGTTGGCGTTCTGCAGGCAGTTGGCCGAGCGGACCGACAGTTCCAGCTCTTCGACCGAACGGTAGAGGTTCGGGTTGAACTGGGCCTGGCCCTCTTCCTTGGCCTGCGCGACCGGCTCCGGCTCCTCTTCGAAGTTCAGGAACACGGACAGCTGGTCCTTCAGGATCTTGGAGCCGAGCGAAACGGCGTCTTCGGGGTTGACCGAGCCATCGGTCCAGACCTCGAAGGTGAGCTTGTCGTAGTCGGTGCGCTGACCCACGCGACTCTGCGTCACGGTGTAGTTCACGCGGCGGATGGGCGAGAAGAAGCTGTCGACGGCAATCCAGCCGACGGGCAGGTCTTCCGACTTGTTGGTCTCAGCCGGCTGGTAGCCGCGGCCGCGCGAGATCCTGATCTCCATGCGCAGCTTGCCGCCCTTGCCGACGGTGGCGATGTGCTGGTCCGGGGTCAGGACCTCGACCTGTTCGCCGCCCAGGATGTCCGAAGCCTTCACTTCGCAGGGACCGACCTTCTCGATCATCACGGTGGCCTCTTCGGAGTGCAGCTTGAAGCGCACTTCCTTGAGGTTCAGGATGATCTCGGCCACGTCCTCGGACACTTCCGGCATCGGAGTGAACTCATGGACCACTCCGTCGATCTTCACGGCGGTGACGGCCGCGCCTTGCAGCGACGACAGCATCACGCGACGGAGCGAGTTGCCCAGGGTGAGGCCGAAGCCGCGCTCCAGGGGTTTGGCAATGAATTTGCCGTAGGTACCCGAAAGCGACTCTTTGTCGACATCCAGGGCCTTGGGCTTGATCAGATCGCGCCAGTTCTTTTCCAACATGTTCTTTGACCTCTGAGAGCCCCTCGCTACCCCTTCCTTGAGGCAACCCTGCGGAGCTGTTTCAGCATGCGTTCCCATTCCGACATGGAATCGGAACGTCCCGCCGGGCGTCTTGCCCGGCGGGATGTCCAGGTTTCAGTTCAGATCACTTCGAGTACAGCTCGACGACCAGGCGCTCTTCCATCGGAGCGGTGATGTCATCACGCGCCGGGAGATCACGGATCTTGGTCTTCTTGGCTGCGCCATCGAGCTCAAGCCACTGCGGAATCTCGCGGCGCTTGACGCTCTCGACGGCCTCACCGATGCGGGCCACGGCCTTGCTCTTCTCGCGGACTTCCACGAGATCGCCCTTCTTCACGAGGTAAGAAGGCACGTTCACGCTCTGGCCGTTGACCAGGAAGTGACCGTGACGGACCAGCTGACGCGCTTCGGCGCGCGAGTTGGCGAAGCCGGAGCGGTAAGTGACGTTGTCCAGACGGCGCTCGAGCATCGACAGGAGGTTCGAGCCGGTGATGCCCTTGGCACGGTCGGCCTTCTCGAACACCTGGCGGAACTGCTTCTCGACGAGACCGTAGGTCCGCTTGATCTTCTGCTTCTCGCGAAGCTGCAGACCGTATTCCGAGAACTTGATGCGGCCTTGTCCGTGCTGACCGGGCGGATAGCCACGGCGCTCGAACGCGCACTTCTCGGTGTAGCAGCGGTCGCCCTTCAGGAAGAGCTTCTGGTTTTCACGCCGGCAGATGCGGCAAACAGGACCGGTAAAACGAGCCATGACTTAGACCCTTCTCCGTTTCGGGGGACGGCAACCATTGTGAGGAATCGGAGTCACGTCCTCGATGTAGCTGATGCGCAGACCGGCAGCCGAAAGGGCGCGCAGAGCCGACTCACGTCCACCACCCGGACCGCTGACAAACACCTGCACGGTGCGCATGCCGTTTTCGACGGCCTTGCGGGCGGCGTCTTCGGCAGCGACCTGGGCAGCAAACGGGGTGTTCTTGCGCGAACCGCGGAAGCCCTTCCCGCCGGCGCTTGCCCAGCAGATCGCGTTGCCCATGGTGTCGGCAATGGTGACGATCGTGTTGTTGAAAGAAGAAAGAATGTAGGCGTTGCCGCTCGAGACGTTCTTCTTGCCTTTTTTGACACGCTTCACGGCGCCTTCGGCGGCGACCGGCGTGCCGGTTTCCGCTTTCGGGGCCTTGGAAGCTTCTGCAGCTTTCTGTTCACTCATAAAAACTCCAAACCCTTACTTCATCGCCTTGACGGACTTCTTGCCGGCAATGGCGACGGCCGGACCCTTGCGGGTACGGGCGTTCGAGTGCGTCCGCTGGCCGTGCACAGGCAGGCCCTTGCGATGACGGACACCCCGGTAGCAACCCAGGTCGACGAGCCGCTTGATGTTCAAGCTGACTTCGCGACGGAGATCACCTTCCACGCGATACGAACGGTCGAGGACTTCGCGGATCTTCGCGACCTCGGTCTCCGCCAGCGCATCGGTCTTCTTGTTCGGATCGATGTTCGCCTCGGCGAGAATCTTGTTCGCGCTCGAGCGGCCAATCCCATAAATATAGGTAAGGGCCACTTCCATCCTCTTGTTGCGTGGGAGGTCAACTCCCGCGATACGAGCCACTGTCTACCTTCCTTTCAAATCGCTTCTCAGCCTTGGCGCTGCTTGTGACGGGGGTTTTCGCAGATCACGCGAACCACACCCGCACGACGAACCACTTTGCACTTGTCACAGATTTTTTTTACCGATGCGCGAACCTTCATAACCGCCTCGAAAATTTTCAATTCCGCCCTCGACCAACTGCTTCGAGAGCTTCGCTCCTTCAGATCACCGTCAGGATTTCAGGACCGCTCGCCGTGATCGCAACCGTATGCTCAAAATGGGCAGACAGGCTTCGATCCTGGGTTACCGCAGTCCAACCGTCATCCAGGACCCGTACCTGGTGACCTCCGGCATTGATCATCGGTTCAATAGCTAGGACCATCCCGACCTTGAGCGGGGTTCCCTTCCCTTTCGGGCCATAATTGGGAACCTGGGGCTCTTCGTGAAGCGCCTTACCTATACCGTGACCAACGAACTCCCGTACCACGCTGAATCCGAACGATTCAACATAATTTTGGACAGCGTAACCAATATCAAAAACCCTATTGCCCTCGCGGCATTGCGCGATTCCCCGCTGCAAGCTCTCCTGGGTGACCTGGAGAAGCTTCTGCGCTTCGGGAGTAATCGTTCCAACAGCGACCGTCCGAGCCGAATCGCCATACCACCCATCGTGGCTGACCCCAAAGTCCAAACCTACCACGTCTCCATTTTTCAGGATCCGTTTGGGCGAAGGGATGCCGTGGACAACCTCGTCGTTCACGGAAATGCACACGCAGGCCGGAAAACCGGAGTAACCCTTGAAGGCCGGCTTGACCTTCAGCTCCTTGCAGCGCGACTCGGCGTACTTGTCGAGCT
>CANFHS010000019.1 GCA_947446835.1 Bacteriovoracaceae bacterium | reverse complement strand
CATGCTCTTCAGCTCGAGCTCGTTGAGTGCCCCCAGGTCCAGATGCCGCTCCCGGGGCACGACCCGCTCGACGCCATAGGTGGAAAAATTCGTGGCAAAGTCCTGGGCGATCTCGGGCGAAACCTCGTAGCAGCAGGGGCCGATGGAAGGGCCGACGGCGGCGACCCAGTGCCGGGGCTCCTCGCCCTTCAGGAAGAGCTGCTCCCAGAGCTTGACCAAAATCCGTGCGCGCGTGCCGCGCCAGCCGGCGTGGACCGCGGCGACCGCCTTGCCGTCCCGGCGCGCCAGCAAGATGGGAACGCAGTCGGCGCTCATCACGCTGGCCGGGACGCCGGGCAGCCGGGTGAACACGCCGTCCGCCTCACCGACCCCCTGGCCCTTGCCCAGAAGCTCCGCGCAGTGGGTGCCGTGCACCTGCGTGCCACGCCAGCGCAGGGATTCCCAGGTTTCGGTCCACGGTGCCGGGACATTGGCCTTCCGGGTCCCAAAGCCATGGCGGATGCCGGGGACGGATGACAGGAGCTCGCTTTGCAGTGCGGACATGGTTCAGCGGTACCTGCGAAGGGCTTCGCAAAGCAAGCGGAAGGCTTCTGGCGGTTCGGCCTCGAAGCGCAGCGGCTGTCCCGTGATGGGATGGTGGAAGGCCAGCACGCGCGCGTGCAGTGCCTGGCCGGGCAATGCTTCCACGCAGGTTCGGATATCCTCTGGCAGCGCGAGCCACTTGTTGTTCCGGGAGGAGGGCTTGCCGTACACCGGGTCGCCCAGGAGCGAATGGCCCTGGTCGGTCAGGTGGACGCGCACCTGGTGGGTGCGGCCTGTTTCCAGTCGCGCCTCCACCAGGGAGGCGAACGGTTTGGCGCCCGGAACCCCGTAGGCCTCGATCCTCCGGACCCAGGTCACGGCGCGACGCCCTTCTTTCACGCCGCTGGCCATGCGCTTGCGATCAGCGGGGTTGCGCCCCAGGATGCTCTCGATCTTCTGCTCGCGGGCTCCTGAGTTTTCGAGGTCGCCGTAGCACAGGGCCCAGTAGCGGCGCTCCAGGTCGTGCTTCGCGAAGACCTCGGAAAGCTTCAGGTGGGCCGCGTCGGTCTTGGTGATGACCAGCACGCCGCTGGTGTCCTTGTCGATGCGGTGGACGATTCCGGGTCGCGCCACGCCGCCGATGCCGCTCAGGTCCCGGATGTGGTGGAGCAGGGCGTGCACCAGTGTGCCGGTGGTCTGGGTCTCCGAGGGATGCACGGTCAGGCCGGGCGGCTTGTTCACCACCGCCAGGTGCTCGTCCTGGAAAAGGATGTCCAGGGGACGGTCCTCGGGCTGCAGCTCCAGCGGCGCCGCGGGCGGCAGCTCCAGGCGCACCACCGCGCCCGGGGCCAGCTTGGCGTTGGAGCGGGCGGGCGCGCCGTTCACTGTGATCCGGCCTTCCTCGAGCAGGCGCTGCACCTGGCTGCGGCTCAGGGCAGGGGGCGGCTCGCCATCCGGGATGCCTTCCCAGCGGCCTTCTGCCGACTCCAGCGCCTGCGCGATGGCGCGGTCTGCCCGCTCGGGGGCGGCACGTGAGGATTCGACGGTCCAGTTCCAGAGGATGGCCATGCAGGCCTTCTATCTCAGCGGAGGCCGCTGCGCTTCTGCTTCTCACGTTCGGCCATCGCCGCGTTGAAGCGGGCGACGTAGGCCTGCGAAACCTTCTCGTGCGGCAGCCGCAGGTACTTGGCCATCTGGGTGATGAAGCCTCGCAGGTAGACCGGCGCCGGGAGGCGGGCGTAATTTTCTTCCTCGATGGCGATCAGGTAGGACTTGGAGATCTTGGTGTAATCCGAAAGTTCCTCGAGAGGCACATTGCGGGCCTCGCGCACCTTGCGGAGGAAGGGGCCGCGCCATTCCTGCTCGGACTGCACTTCCTGCACGATGGCCTGCTCGTTGAAGGCGTCGCTGGGGTGCCGGATGGGGATGGGGTTCTCGGTCCGGGCTGGAGCGGCCACGGGGGCTGGCCTCGGCGCTTCGGGGGCCGGATTGAAGATGGAGTCGGACTCATGGGCCTCGTTGGTGGTGTCGAAAGCGGGCCCGAAGGCCGAGGGGCCGTGCTGGACCCGGCTCGACAGGTCGGTGCCGCGCCGCTCGAAGTCGGTGGTTGGCGGAATCAGGATGCTCGGGTCGGACGCCGAGTGGTCCATGGGCGGCATCCGGTCGATGGAAACCACGTTCGGGGCCGGCGCCTTGGCCTGGACCGGGGCGGGCTCGGGTGCCGCGCCGAGGAGGGTGCCGTGCCGGGTATCGTATTCGCGACGCAGCTCCGGCTGCGAAAGCACATGGAAGGCTTCCTCGATCTTCTTCAGCAGCTCGGTGGTCTCGCTCTCGTCGATCAGCGAGTAGAGGGCCACGCTGTCCTTGCGGTAGGCGGCTTTCACGCGCAGGTAGGCGGAACGGATCTCGCCAGGCGAGGCGTCGGGGCTCACCTCAAGCAGGTCGTAGAAGGTGCGTTCTTCGTCGAGCAGCATCATGGGATCAGAAGAGGTCGGTACGGAGGTGGCCGTGGCGTTTGATGAGGTACTGGACGATCCGGTCCATGCTCGAGACGAGCTTGGAATTCGGGAACTCCAGGAGCAGCGGGCGCTTGCGGCGCACGGACTGCCAGACCGCGCTGTCGTAGTCGAGGTAGCCCACGTAGTCCATCTCGAGTCCGAAGTACTTCTTGCACACGGTCTTCACCGAGAAGCCGATGTCGATGTCGGTCTGGGTGCGCGCCTGGTTCACGATGAGCTTGGGCCGGAACTTCTCGATCTCTTCCTTGAGGCGCAGGCCCATTTCGGGCGAATAGTTGTTCACTTCGCGGAACAGGTCCGCCGGTGAGCGGATTCCGCGCGGGTTCTTGGCGTCCATGGCCATCTCGATGAGGTGGCGGATGGGAGTGAGGTGCCTCGAAAGGCTCATGCGCCGGTAGTAGGCGCTCTTGATGAACCGGTAGGCATTCTCGATGGAAGTGGGTTCGGGAAGCAGGGTCACCATCCCGATGTCGGCGTAGAGGAAGAAGTCCAGCGTGTTGAAGCTGGTGCCGGCGCCCAGGTCCAGGACCAGGAAGTCGGCGTCGAGTTCCTTGAGTTTCTCGAGCAGGCGGACCTTGGGCATGTGGCCCAGGTCGGCGACACCGACCGCGTCCTGGGCGCCCGAGATGATCTGCAGGTCCTTGATCCCGGTGGGGACGGCGCAGTCTTCCAGGTTCTGCACCCGGTTGGCAAAGAAGTCGCTGAGGGTCTGCACGGGAAGGTCGACGCCCATGGCGGTATGCAGGTTGGCGCCGCCCAGGTCCAGATCCACGGCCACCACTTTGTTTCCGCCGCGGGCCAGGGTGATGGCCAAGCTGGAAGCGAGCAGGCTTTTGCCGATGCCTCCTTTGCCGCCGCCAACGGCCCAGACCTGCTTCACGCGCGTGGGTTGCACGGAAGTCAAAGTCTCAAAGGGGTTTTGTCCTTCTTTTAGGGTGGCCTTGACGCTTCCGTCCATGGATCGTCTTCTCCGTCTCTTCCTCTAGTTTGGAATTCTGGACCGCTCTCGTCAATCGGCAGGGTTTGCCGGGCTGGGCGGACCTGAAGCGCGTAGAAAATTACGCACCCGGCTTGAAAGTCGCGTAAGCAATTACTCAATTTTTATGACCAATTTTGTCGGAAGTAAATGGATGACGCATTCGGTCAAAAAAGGCACCCCTGAAGTAGCCGACATTCTTAATGAAAATCTGACGAAAAATGTTCGTCGAAGGCCCGTTTTTTGACTTGAGTGGCATCTCTTTTGCTGTTCGTCTGCTCTGCAATCCACACGAACGGATCCTGAAAGGGCTCATGCGCCGGACTCTCGAAGCAAAGTTGAACCAGCTTTTTGCTCCCGCCTGGGGAAGTTCGCGCCTGGCTGTGAGAAATGATCTGCACCTGGCCCGCAAGTGCTGGCACATGGGCATGGGGTTGATGATCGTGGGAATTTACCTGGGGTCCCACATGTCGCGAACCACGGCCGTCCAGCTCCTGGGCTCGGCCCTGGGTTTGTCGCTGCTGATGGAGATGGCCCGCCTCCGGAACGGCTCGTTGAACGAACGCATCGTGAAGGCCATGGGCCCGATCATGCGCACCAGCGAAGTGGATCGCTTCAGCGGAATGCCGTTTTATATCGCCTCTTCGGTGCTTGCGATCGCCATTTTCCCTCGCGAAATCGCTGCCCTGAGTATTCTTTACCTGGCCATTGGCGACCCGCTGGCTTCGCTGGCGGGAATCCTCTGGGGCGAACGCGGGGGTCGACTCCCCAACGGCAAGTCCCTGGTGGGTACCTTGGCCGGGGTCGTGGCCTGCATGTCGGTGAGCTTCTTTTTCCTGCGGACGCAGGGCTTTCCGGACCATCACCTCCTGGTGCTGACCCTGATCGGTGGGTTGGCCGGGGGAGTGGCCGAGCTTCTGCCCCTGGAAGTCGATGACAACTTTTCCATTCCCGTGGTGTCTGGCTTCACGCTCTGGTTCGCCCTGATCCTGCTCAGTTTCTGAGCGAGTCGCTGGGGCAGGGGCGAATGCAAAGTTCGCAGCTGTCAAAAAAATAGTCACCCAGAACGCGTCACGTCATTGGAATTTAAAGCGAAACGCGCTTAAGGCTGCTGGTATGCTCGTTGCTCTTCCTCTGAGTAGGGCAGAGCATGAAATTTCACACCGGCCTACAAATCGGAATGATTCTTTCGGTCGTCGCGACTCCGATCGCGAACGCCGGAACGCTTGGCCTCCGCAAGCTGAAGCCGAGTTGGACGGAATCCACGGTGCGCCTGCAGCCCAATGCTTCTTTCCTGGGAAACACCTCGATGGGTCGAGGCAAGGAGTCCCTTCCGGATCCATGGCTTGGTCCGGGTTCGGACGTCCGCCTTCGTCAGCAGTACGATGACCTGGTCCGCGACTATGAATCGCGGCGCAGCTACCGGCTCAATTCGGCCCAGGACGAGAAAACCCACCTGGAGCGGGTTCGCGGCTTTTCCCGGGGCGTGGTCCAGGCGGTCCAGCAGCGCCAGATCCAGAGCGGCCTGATCCAGGCGCGGGCCGTCGTCGAAGCAAACGAAACCCTCTCCCAGCTGACCGCTCCGATGGGTGTACTGGCGACCGGGGTCGCCGCGTTTTATGGAACTCCGATGGTCCTCAAGCTGGACGACGAAGCGTCGATGACGGCCCGGGCCCATGTTCCGAACCAGGAAGGCAGCTTCGCCCTGAACTCGCCCTTCCTGAATTCAGCGGTGGAGTTCCACATGGCTCCCTGGAGTCCCGAGGAGGAGCGCCGTCAGCGCGCCCTGGATCCCACCCGCCGCCAGGAAAGGGTCCGCGTGGGCATTGGCCGGAACCTTCCGGTCTGGGGCCTCTACTCCGGCATCAGCTATGGCCGGAGCAGCGGTCTGGTCACCACGTCCGTGTCCAAGCAGCTCAGCGATCACCTGAGCGCCAGCTGGGACAGCTCGCGTCCGGTCCAGTCGGCTTCGAACCGCGAGGATTCCCTGAAGTTCCTCTACGGCATCCGGTTCTGACCGCGGATCAGTCGCGTTCGAACTCCACGACGGTTGCGCCGGTTCCTCCGCGCCCGGGTCCGCCGTCCCGGAATTCCTTCACGTAGGGCAGGCGCTTCAGCAGCTTGCGCGAATTTTCGCGGATGGCCCCGGTCCCCAGGCCGTGGATGATGACGACCTCCGACAGGTTGCCGCTGCGATAAGCCAGATCCAGATAGCCCTGCAGCTCGCTCATGGCGTCCTCGAGGCGCTTGCCCCGCAGGTCGATCTCACCCGGAGGAACGTAGGCGCCTGAAGAGCCCTCGGCTCGGCTCCTGGCCTTTGCGCCCGAGCGGGGCAGCTGCGCGGTCTCCGCGGCCGAGAGGGGCTCGATATCGGGGAGGCTCAGGTTCATCTGGATCGCTCCCATGGCGACCTTGACGTTCTTGCCCGACAGTTCCAGCACCTGGCCGGTGGCCTTCCACTTCGGGATCCGCACGGTCGATCCCACGGTGATCGGGGCGGGCGCTCCGGTCGGACGGGCCTCGCGGGCCCGCAGGGTTTCGGCGATTTCGGGAGCCTCTTCCGACAGGGCCGCCTCGATGCGCTGGGAGGCGTCCTGGAAGGTCTGCGAGATCCCGGAGCGGGTCTGGTCGATCTCGCGTCGGCTCTTGAGGTCGTCGAGCTTGCGGACGGAAGTCCTGACCTCTTCCTGGGCCTGCTCCAGGATCCGGCGCAGCTTGGTGCGGGTCCGTTCCAGGAGTTCCTCGGCCTGCGATTCGGTCCGCCGAGTCCATTCGCGCTGCAGGCGCTCGGCCTCCATCCTGAGCCGGTCGGCCTCGCGGCGCGCCTCGGAAGCGGTCTCCAGCTCGCGCTCCAGCGTGCGCAGGGTGCCTTCGAACTCCAGATGGTCGCGCGTCAGGTACTGGCGGGCCAGCTCCAGCACGGGCTCCGGCAACCCCAGGCGGGCCGCCGTTTCGATGGCGCGGGATCGACCCGGGACGCCGAAAAGCATCTGGTAGGTGGGAGCGCGGCTCGACTCGTCGAACGCCATGCTCGCGCTCAGGATGCGGGAATCCGAAATGGAGAGCGCCTTGAGGTGGGGGTCGTGGGTGGTGGCCACCACCATCGCACCGCGGGCCATGAGCGACTCGAGGAACGCGCGCCCCAGGGCAGCGCCTTCTTCCGGGTCGGTCGCCGAGTTCAGCTCGTCCAGCAGCACCAGGCTCCGGTCGGACAGGTGGTCGAGGATCTCCTTGAACCGCAGGATGTGTCCCGAAAAGCTCGACAGGTGGCGCTCGATGGACTGCGAGTCGCCGACGTCGGCAAAGAAGCTGTCGAAGAACGGGACGCTGGGGTTGCCGCTGGCCGGGAAGGGAAAACCGGTGCGCGCGCAGATGCCGGCCAGGCCGAGCGTCTTCAGGAAGACGGTCTTTCCGCCGGTGTTCGGACCGGTCAAAAGCAGGGTCCTGGGCTGGATCCTGGCCGGCTCCTCGGCATCGGGCTGTTCGCCCCAGTGGATCTCGTTCCGGATCACTTCCGCGGGCTTCAGTGACCACCACAGCAGCGGATTGGCCGTGCCTTCCAGCCGGAAGCCGCGGGTCCGGGTGACCTGCAGGCTGCGTCCCCCGTAGGCGTGACCGATCCGCGCCTTGGCCTGGACTGCGTCCCAGTAGGTCAGCAGCAGGGCCGCGGCCTGGATTTCCGGCGCGAAGGGCTGGATGAGGCGGGAAGTTTCCTCGAGGATGCGGAACAGCTCCTGCTGCAGATCGTTCTGGCGTTGCCGGAGGCGGTTGTTCAGGACGGCCACTTCGCGCGGCTCGACGAAGACCGTCTGCCGCGAAGCCGACGCCTCGTAGATGATGCCCTCGATGTCGTTCTGGTTGGAGATCTTGACCGGGACGACAAATCGGCCGTCGCGCACATCGGTGAAATTTTCCTGGAGGATGCCGCGCGTGGCGTAGGTCTTGACCAGCTGGTCCAGGACGATATGGATCTCGCGCTTCAGGCCCCGGATTTCCTGGTGAAGCGTGTGAAGCTTCGGGGAAGCCCGCTCCGAGATCTCGCCCTCGGGTGTCAGCACCCGGTCCAGGACCCGCAACGGCTCCCCGGGTCTGGGCAGGAGGCCCAGCGCCCGCTTGAACCGCTCGGCGCCGTAGATTTCCTCCTTCGGGAACTGGGTCCAGCTCTCGACGGCTTGCAGCCAGCGCCGCAGCATGGCCAGCTCCGCCACCTCGAGCACCGAGCCCCGGCCGAGCCGATCGAGCGACGGTTCCGGATCCGTGAGGTCCTGGAGCGGGCCCCACAGGGCCTCGCGGCCCAGGAGCGAGAGCACTTCACTGGTTTCCTCCTGCAGCCCTTGCGCGTCCTCGAGGGTCGAAGCCCAGGCTGCCGGATCGTTCAGGCGATCAATGCGGACTTTTCCCGGCGCGGAACGGGCCAGCTCGCGCGTGTGCAGGACCAGACGGTCCCATTCCAGGGATTGCAGGGTGGAGGCCGATGCTCGCATCGGGGCCACTTTCCAACAAACCGGGTTTCTTGACAAGGAGCCGGGCGCCCGCGCAGTGTAGGGCCCCTGATGTCGAAGCCGCAGACAGCCCTGCTCCTGCAATATTTCCACGAAATCAATGCGCGCTGGTTTGACTCCTTCCTGGAGCCGCCGGTGCTCCGGTGGAATTCCAGGCTTCGTTCCAGTGCGGGCCGGTTCTTTCCGGGCAGCCGGAAGTTCCTGAGCCAGGTGCCGCCGGCCATCGAGGTGGCCTCTTACCTGCTGGAGGAAGGCAATCGCGAGGCGCTGATCCGCGACACCATGGCCCACGAGATGATCCATTACTGGCTCTGGGTCCGCCACAAGCCGTACGGCCATACCGACGAGTTCTGGACCAAGATGACCGAGATGGGCGTCAGCCGCTACAATCCGGTGCCGCGCGTTCGTCCCTATCGCTACCTCTACCGCTGCGCGGGTTGCGGCAAGGACTTCCCGGCGCGCCGCAAGCTGGGCAATCTGGCCTGCGCGGACTGCTGCCAGAAGCATTCCGGAGGCCGGTACGACGCACGCTTCCGCCTGGCGCTGGTGCGGACCTTGGCGCGTGGCGAGGTCCTGGCGCAGGCTCCATCGCCCTGACCCGGCTGCCTTGTCAAAGCCCTGGGCCGCTGGCAAAATCGCGTCCATGAAGAACGGATTTCTGCTGGCAGGCTGCCTGGTCGGTTTTTTTGCCTTCGCGGGCGGCTGCACCCCCGGGGTGGCGGTGGAATCGTCTTCGCAGAATTCCACCGAGGCGGTGGGAGAGTCGGTCTGGGTTTCGCGTCCGGACGGCGGAAAGCAGTGTGACCAGGACAGCGCGCAGTCGCTGGAAGCCGGGGTCAAGGAGCTGGAGTCCGCGGGAATCCGGATCCTGGAAAAGCGGAAGAAACCCGACGGGAAGATCCGTATCCAGATGTGTGGAGCGCCGACCGGCAACACCAACGCTTACCGCATCCCCAAGGCCTCCTTGCCCCAGGCCGAAGCCCTGGGCTTCAAGGATCTTCACTGAGGATCGCGCGGATCTCGTCGGCCGAGTGGAGTCGGCCCTTGCCCACGCCCGGGCAGTTTGGGGCGATCTCCTCGTTCCAGGTCTTGGCCTTCATGTTCTCGGGCCAGAACGGCCAGCTCCGGCACTGCGAGGGGCGTCCCTCATAGGCCGAGCAGCGTTTGCCGTCCAGGAACTGGCAGGGCTTGTCGGGCGAGCCCAGGTGGTAGTTCCCGTACGCGTCCTTGGTCAGGTACCGCCGCATGAATTCGCCGGGCTTCAGTCCCAGATGCTCGGCCATGCGAAGCCGGTCCTTGAGATTGAAGTAGACGTAGCCGTACCCGTCCCTCGAAAGGCAGCAGCGGCCCGAGCCTTGGCACTCGAACCGGACGCCCTCGCTCCACCAGGGCTTCAAGCGGTCCCTTCCAGGAGGCCGTACTTCCGCATCTTGGTGAGCAGGACCATCTTCTCCATCTTGGTGGCCTTGCAGGCCAGGTCCAGGTCGGAGTTGAAGGTCTTGAGCAGCTCGGCCAGGTAGATGCGCTCGAAGTTCTCGCGCGTCGAACGGAAGTCGACCCGGTCGTGTCCGAAATCGGGAAGGTCACTTGCCGCGATGGCGTCGCCCTGGGCCGAAACCACGGCCAGCCGGAGCACGTTGCGCAGCTCGCGCAGGTTCCCCGGCCATTCATAACTCTTGAGCCGCTCCCAGGCCGCGGGCTCGATGTTGCGCAGGTGTTCCTTGTGCAGCTCGCGGGTCATCTCCTGCACGATGGTCAGGGCGATGTCCTCGAACTCGTCGTCGCGGTCGCACAGGGAAGGCATCTCGATGCGGAAAGAGGAGAATTTCTCCAGCAGGGCGGCGTTGAACAGTCCGCCTTGCGCGCGGCCATCCAGGCCCTGGCTCGTGGTCGCGATGATGCGGGTGTTGCACATCATCCTGAGGTCCGGCTCTCCGGGGTGGGGAACCGTGCGGGTGCTCAGGTAGTCGAGAAGGATTTTCTGCTCTCCCAGGGGCCACTCGCCGATCTCGGGGATCAGCAGCGTTCCGCCCTGTGCGTCCCGGATCTGGTTGGAAAGCGGGGTCCTGCGGTTCGCCTCGGCGAACACGAGTCCGCTGCGGGGGCCGTTGGAATGGATCCACCGCCCGATCCCTTCGCGGCCGGTGCCGCTGGCGCCATGGATGAGGACCGGCCTCGGGTCTTCCTGGGCTGCCAGCAGCGCCAGTCGACGTTGGCTCGGGGGAATGATGTGGACCCTCTCCATGCAGGTGTGTTAACGCAGTGCAGCTTCGTAGTCAAGTATTAGGTATCTTGGGAAGTCCCTGGTTTGTTGGCTCTTTCGAGGAGGCTTATGAGCATCGTCCGTCGCGTGGGTTCGGTTTTCCTGGTTTTTGCCTGTCTGGCTTCGCCGGCTTTTGCCGGGATCAAAGTGGGTCTGGTGCTGGACCGGGGCGGCAAGGACGACAAGTCGTTCAACACCTCCGCTTATCTCGGAGTCCAGCAGTGCAAGAGCAAGCTGGGTGCGGAGTTCAAGCATGTCGAGTCGCCGGACGACACCTCCTACGAGACGCTGATCCGCTCGTTCGCGCAGAAGGATTATGACCTGATCATCGCCGTGGGCTTTGCCCAGGCCGAGGCGGTCAAGAAGATCGCTCCCCAGTTCCCGAACAAGCGCTTCGCGCTGGTCGACTCGGTGGTGGAACTGCCGAACGTGCGCTCGCTGATGTTCGAGGAGCACGAAGGTTCGTTCCTGGTGGGAGCCATGGCCGCGATGTCCTCGAAATCCGGCAAGGTGGGTTTCATCGGAGGCATGGACATCCCGCTCATCCGCCGCTTCGAGAAGGGCTATGAGGCCGGCGTGAAGAGCGTGAACCCGAAGGCCACGGTGGTTTCGAACTACGTGGGCGTGACGGGCGAAGCCTGGAACAACCCGCCCAAGGCCAAGGAGCTGGCCATCTCGCAGTACCAGGCCGGCGCGGACGTGGTGTTCGGTGCCGCCGGTGCCTCGGGCATGGGCATCTTCGATGCGGCCGAGGAGAAGGGCAAGCTGGTCATCGGCTGCGACTCCAACCAGAACTGGATCAAACCCGGCAAGGTGCTGACCTCGATGGTCAAGCGCGTGGACGCCGCGGTGTACGACACCTGCGAAGCCGTGGCCAAGGGCCAGTTCCAGGGCGGACTGAAGCGCTTCGGCCTGGGCAACCAGGGCGTCGACTACGCGCTCGACACCAACAACGACAAGCTCGTGTCCGGTGAGATGCGCAAGAAGCTCGAAGCCCTGAAGAAGAGCATCGTGACCGGCAAGATCCAGGTGCCAGACTTCTACAAGATGAAGGGCAAGAATGGCTGATTCACTGCAAGGCCCGGCCGCGGCTCCTGCCGCGGTCGAGCTTCGCGGTCTGACCAAGCGCTTTCGTCACGTCGTGGCGAACGCCGGGGTGGACCTGCGTGTCGAGCCCGGCACCATCCATGGGGTGATCGGCGAGAACGGCGCAGGCAAGTCGACCGCGATGAAGATGCTGTACGGCCTGTATGCTCCGGACGAGGGACAGATCCTCGTGGACGGCAAGGTCTGCTCGTGGCGCACTCCGCAGGACGCGATCCGCGCGGGCATCGGCATGGTTCATCAGCACTTCATGCTGGCCGGGCCCTACACGGCGCTCGACAACATCCTGCTGGGCGCCGAGCCTTCGCCTTCGTGGGCGGGCTTCCTGCCGCGCTCGCTCCGTCCGGTGGACCGTTCAGCCGCCCGGGCCAGGCTCCAGAAGCTGTCCGAGCAGTACGGGTTGCCCGTCGACCTGGATGCCCCCATCGAGCGCCTGCCGGTGGGAATCCAGCAGCGCATCGAGATCCTGAAGCTGCTTTACCGCGAAGCGCGCGTGCTGATCCTGGACGAGCCGACCGCCGTGCTGACGCCCCAGGAGGTGATCGCGCTTTTCGAGAACCTCCGCAAGCTCAAGGCCGAGGGCAAGACCATCATCATCATCACCCACAAGCTCAAGGAAGTGATGAGCTTCACGGAGAAGGTCACCGTCTTCCGCGCGGGCCGGGTCACCGGCGAAGTCGAGACCGCGAAGACGAGTCCGCAGGAGCTGGCCAACCTGATGGTGGGCCGCAAGGTGGTGCTTTCGGTCGAGGTGCCGCCGCAGCCGCCGCTCGGCCCGCCGGTGCTTGAGCTCGATTCGGTCGCCCTGGACCGGCGTCACGGCAAGCTGGACGGCGTGAGCCTCCAGGTGCGCGCGGGCGAAGTGGTCGGCATCGCGGGCGTGGAAGGCAACGGCCAGTCCGAGCTGATGCAGGCCATCCTGCATCCCCGCGATCCGGGCTGCCGCAGCTCGGGCAAGGTCCGGGTGCTGGGGCAGGACGTGACCGCGAACACGACCGCCGAGATCAAGGATCTGGGCGTGGGCCTGGTTCCCGAGGATCGGCACCAGGAGGGGCTGCTGCTGGAGCGCCCCATGACCGAGAATTTCCTGCTGGGTCTGCAGCGCTCGCCCCGGTTCGCGTCGGGCGGCTTCATCCGCCAGGACGAGCTCGAGCAGGCCTGTCGCAACGCCATCCGCGAGTACGACGTGCGGCCCGCGGCCATCGACCTGGAGCTGGGCCGTTTTTCGGGTGGCAACCAGCAGAAGGTCGTCATTGCGCGCGAATTCGAACGTAAACCCAGGTTCCTGATCGCGGCGCAGCCCACCCGTGGCGTCGACGTGGGCGCCATCGAGTTCATCCACCAGCGCATCCTGCGCGCCCGCACCGAGGGCGCGGGGGTCCTGCTGGTTTCGTCCGAGCTGGACGAAGTGCTGGCGCTGTCGGACCGCATCCTGGTTTTCTATGACGGCCGCGTGGCCGGCGAGTTCAAGCGCGGCGAATGCACAGAGCGCGAGATCGGTCTGCTGATGGGGGGTGGCTCGTGACGGCTTCCGCGGTGATGGAATCCTGGAGGGGGCGCCTGCAGCCCCTGGCGGCCGTGCTGCTGGGCCTTTCTCTCGGGCTGGCGGTGACCGCCGTGGCCGGCGAAAACCCCTGGAACGTGCTGAAGGTGCTGGCGCAGAGCTCGCTGGGCTCCTGGTACGACCTGGGCATGACCCTGTTCTATGCGACGCCCCTCATCTTCACGGGGCTTTCGGTCGCCGTCGCTTTCCAGGCCGGCCTGTTCAACATTGGCGCCGAAGGGCAGCTGGTTTTTGGCGCCCTGGGTGTCGCGGCTGTCGGGGCGCTGGCGCCGGGAGTACCGTCTCCGCTCGCGCCGCTGGTCGGGATCCTGGCCGCGGTCGTCGGCGGAGGGCTCTGGGGTTTCATTCCCGGTTGGCTGCGCGCCCGTCGTGGCAGCCACGAGGTGATCAACACCATCATGTTGAACTTCGTGGCCGCGGGGCTTTCCAGCTGGGTCACGCTTTACCTGCTCAGGAACATGGATTCGCAGAATCCCGAGACCCGCCCCGTGGGCGCGGGCTACCTGCTCGGGCATTTCAGCTCCGTGTTCGGAGATGCGCCCTTCAGTGGGGCGTTCTTCCTGGCGCTCCTGGCGGCGTTCGGTGTCTGGGTGCTGCTCTGGAAAACCCCGCTCGGCTTCGAGATCCGCGCGGTGGGCCAGAACGAGTCGGCGGCGCGCGCGGCCGGCATTGATGGCGCCCGCATCCGCATCCTGGCCATGACCTTGGCCGGAGCCTTGGCCGGTCTGGTGGGCGTGGGCGAAGTGATGGGCAACTCCGGCAAGTTCCGCATGGGCTTTTCGCCCGACTTCGGTTTTGTCGGGATCGCTGTCGCGCTCCTGGGGCGCAACCGTCCGGTGGGCGTCATCGCCGCGGCACTCCTGTTCGGGGCGCTCCAGAAGGGGACCGCCGCCCTGGACTTCGAGACCGAGCACGTCACGCGGGATCTCTCTTCCATCATCCAGGCGCTGGTCATCCTCTCGGTTTCGGCTGAAGGCCTCTGGTCCTGGATGAAACGCCGCAAAGGGGGGATGGGCGCATGAATGCCGCTGAAACCGGAGCGTGGGCGCTGCTGATCCAGCTTGCGGCTTCGACCTTGAGGGTTTCCACACCGCTGGTGCTGGCGGCCCTGGGCGGGCTGGCCTCCGAAAGGTCCGGCGTCATCAACATTGCCCTCGAAGGCATGATGCTGGTGGGGGCCCTGGCCGCTGCCATCGTGACGCATTCCACGGCTTCGCCCTGGCTGGGCGTCGGCGCCGGAATGGCCGCAGGCGCGCTGCTGGCCCTGCTTTACGGGCTTTGCGTGATCCGGCTCCGTTCGGACCAGATCGTCGCAGGCACGGCCATCAACCTGCTTGCCGCCGGGATTGCACCTTTCGTCTGCAAGGTCCTCTACGGGGCGACCGGGCAGACCCCGTCCATCGGCATCGAGAACCGCTTCCAGTCCGGCCCGACCTGGATGGCTTTCGCGCTGGTCTTGGCTGTTGCCGCCTGGCTGCGCTGGACTCCGTCGGGGCTCTGGGTCCGCTTCGCGGGTGAGCATCCCGAAGCCCTTTCGACCGCGGGAATCCGGGTCAACCGGGTCCGCTGGGCGGGAGTCGTGCTGAGCGGCGTGCTGTCGGGCCTGGGCGGGGCCGCGCTTTCCATCCAGCTTTCGAGCGCATTTTCCAGGAACATGACCGCTGGCCGCGGTTTCATGGCGTTGGCCGCGCTGATCTTCGGCAAGTGGCGGCCCGTGCCGACGGCGCTGGCGTGCCTGCTGTTCGGCTTCGCCGATGCCATCCAGATCCGCCTGCAGGGCGTGGTCCTGTGGGGCAGCGAGCCCGTACCCGTGCAGTTCATCCAGATCCTGCCTTATGTCGTGACCGTGCTGGTGCTGGCCGGGCTGGTGGGGCAGGCGCGGGCGCCGCGGGCCCTGGGTCAGTTTTTTGACCGAGGCTGATGCCTTGTCCAGTCGGGGAAGTTTCCCTTAGACTGGAGGACATGCGTCACTCCAAGGTTCTTGCCGCAGCGCTGTTTTTGCTCTCGAGCCCGGCCTGGGCGCTTTCGTCTTACCTGCCTGGCGACCTTTCCGCGCTGACCAGCAGCGGGGTCGATTCGCTGATCAAGACGGTGGCGATCTCGTCGGACCACCGCGCCTACATGCCGGCCTCGGCACTGGGTGCGACGGTCGGGTTGGACGTGGGCGTCGAGGTCACCGCGATCCAGCTTCCTTCCGATTTCCTGAGCGCCATGGCGGCCGCCGGTGTCACCAGCAGCCTCCCCACTTACCTGGCCCTCCCGAAGCTCAACTTCCACAAGGGATTGCCCCGGGGAGTGGATCTGGGTTTTTCGTACGTGGGCTACCAGAACTACAAGATCTACGGCGCCGAGGTGAAATGGGCCTTCTTGCGCGGAGGAATGGCCAAGCCCGCGGTCGCTGCGCGGCTCAGCCAGAGCTACTCGAGCCTGTTCTTCATGAAGACCCGCACCAGCAAGCTGGACCTGGTGGCCTCCAAGGGCTTCGCGCTCATTTTCGAACCCTATGTGGGCGCGGGAATGCAGGTGTCCTCGGGTGAGCTGGACGTCCCGATCGGCGGTACGACGGGCCTGAACGCCTCGGTTTCCGGTTCCTCCAGCTACACGGCGGCCCACTACTTCGTGGGGCTTCCCATCAACCTGACCTTGCTCAAGCTGGTGACCGAGTACGATTACAGCTCCGCGGGAGTGAAAACCTTCGGTGCAAAGGTCAGCCTCAGCTTCTGATCCTTCGCGGCTCCTGGCGCTTGCGCTCGGCCTGGGCCTGGCCCTGGGCGGCTGCGCGTGGTTGCCGGCTCCAGCCCGGAACTTCGGGGAAAAGGTGCGGGCCGAGTGGGGCGCCTTGCTGGCGGTGCTCCAGGGTGGGCGAAGCCCCTTGGCAGCACGTCCGGAACGGCCCGCTGCCAGGCCCGTGCTCGATGCCGAAGCGCAGGCCCGCAACGCCGAGATCGTGCAGGAGATGTTCAAGGTGGTCCATCTTCGGGACACCCAGAATCCGAACGAGATCGTGGACTGGGTCGAGGCCT
>CANFHS010000018.1 GCA_947446835.1 Bacteriovoracaceae bacterium | reverse complement strand
GGTCCAGGTGCTGCGCGGTGCGCGGGCCCAGCACCAGCGCCTTGGCTTTGCGGAGCGGCTCGGGCACCCGCAGATGGGCCAGACCCGGCTCGGGGGTGCCCGAGCCCGTGGCCTGGAGCGAGGGCGCCTGCGTGCGCAGCGTGTAGCTGAGCAGGATGCCCAGCACCCGCCGGACCGCACCTTCGGGGCAGTAAGCATCCAGCGATCCGACGCCGTACTGGCGCTTCAACCGGTCCTCGGCTGCCTCCTGGCCCAGGTAGTTGGGGGGCAGGGTCTCGCAGAGCAGCTGCGGATCGAGCAGGGAGCGAAGTCCGGCGGGTGCCTGGCCGTCCATTTCCAGCCAGTGCCGGATGGGAAGCTCGGAGGCCTGCGAAAGCAGCTCTTCGAGTGACGATGCCTGCGCGAAACGGAAGTCGCCGGTCCCCACGTCCAGGCAGCCCAGCGCCCAGGCCCCGGTGGTTTCGGCAGGGTTTTCAGGCAGCGCCAGGGCCAGGTAAGAGGCTTCGGGATTCTCTGAGTCGAACTGGATGGCCGGAGTCAGCAGGCGCACGATGGCCCGGCGAACCAGCGTCTTGCCGGGCTTGCCGCTCACCGCCTCCTCGAACTGTTCGCTCAGGGCCACCTTCTTGCCCGCGCGCAGAAGCCGCTGGATGTATCCCTGGATGCTATGGTGGGGAACGCCCGCCATCGGAATGGGGTCGGGCTTGTTCTTGTCGCGGCTGGTGAGCGTGATGTCCAGGATGCGCGCGGCTTCGATGGCGTCGTCGCCGAAAAGCTCGTAGAAGTCGCCCATGCGGAACAGCAGCAGGGCGTCCCCGGCCTGTTCCTTCAGTTCCTGGTACTGCTTCATCAAAGGCGTCGGTTCGGTCGACATGGGTGGACCCATGGTTACCGTTGGAAGCCCGGATGAGCAAGGTTAGCGCAGCGCGTTAATTCGAGGCTTTCGAGAAAGTCCGCCCCGAGACCGCCCCGATCCGATGGACTTTCACCATATTGGTGGTGCCACGCCGGAGGGTGGGGATGCCGGCCGTGACCACGACCAGGTCTTCGACCTGGGCCCAGCGGTGTTCGACCAGCACGTTCTCGACCATGTGGAACAGGTCGTCGGTGGCGACGATGTTCGGGATGGTCAGGCCGCGCACGCCCCAGACGAACGTCAGCTTGCGCAGCACCGATTCGTTCTCCGTGATGGCGACGATCGGGGTTTCCGGACGGTACTTGGCCAGAACCCGGGCGGCCATGCCGGAGTGGGTGATCACGCCGATGGCCACCGCGCCCACGTGGGCGGCAATCCTGGAGGTGGAGAACTCGATGGACTCGACCACCGAGCCAGGCAGCGGCGTCAGGTTGCGCGGACCCGAGTACAGCTGACGGGAGCGCTCGGCTTCCGTCACGATCCGGGCCATGGTTTCCACGGCCACCACGGGGTACTCGCCCGAGGCGGTCTCGCCCGACAGCATCACGCAGTCGGTGCCGTCGAACACGGCGTTGGCCACGTCGGACGCTTCGGCGCGGGTCGGAACCGGCGACGAGATCATGCTTTCGAGCATCTGGGTGGCGGTGATGACCGGCACGCCCAGCTCGTTGCACGACTGGATCAGCTTCTTCTGGATGGCGGGCACGCGCTCGGCGCCCACTTCGACCGCCATGTCCCCGCGGGCCACCAGCAGGCCGTCGCAGACCTCGATGATGGAGCCCATCGCTTCGACGGCCTCTTCACGCTCGATCTTGGCCACGACCAGCGGCACGTCGTGGGTCAGCTTGCGCAGACGCTCGCGGACCTCGACGATGTCCGAAGCCGAGCGCACGAACGACAGCGCCACGGCATCCACACCCAGCGACACGCCGAACTCGAGGTCCTCGATGTCCTTCTCGGTGAGGCAGGGAATGGAAAGGGGAGTCCCCGGAAGGTTCATGCCCTTGTTGCTGGACAGCTTGCCGCCGACGATCACTTCCGCCACCATCTCGGGCGAAGCGACGCTCAGCACGCGGGTCGCGATCTTTCCGTCATCAAAGAGCACCTGCGCGCCGACGCGGGTGTCGTCGCAGACGCTCTGGGCGATCTCGGCCGAGATGGGCACCAGGACCCGGCCTTCGGTCGATTGCCGGGGCTTCTGCCCTTCGGGATAGAGCAGGACGACGTCGCCCCTCTTGAGCTCGATGCCCGGAGCGGGGATCTTGCCGCAGCGGATCTTCGGACCCTGCAGGTCCTGCATGATCGCGACGTGCTTGCCGGCTTTCTTGGCCGCTTCGCGGATGGTGTTGACCAGGCCGCGATGGAAGTCGTGGGTGCCGTGGCTGAAGTTCAGCCGGGCGATGTCGAGGCCCGCCTGGATGAGAGCGTGGATCTGCTCGAAGGTCTGGGACGAGGGTCCCAGGGTGCAAACGATCTTAACTTTTCTTGCTGATGAGGAGGGCATTGGAACGCTTCATCTTCTCCAGCTCGTCCTGGTGATTGGCCATGGCCGTTTTTTCGCGTTCCGAGTACTGGGCTTCGAGTTGAGCGATCCGTTGTTCGTAAGAGCGGGCTTGTTCATCGTAGGCTTTGCGGCTTCGACGTTCGACCTCGCGGAGGCTGGCTTCCGCTTGGGTCTTCATTTCCAACATCGAGCCCTCGAAGTCGGTCTTCTGGTTCGCGAGTCTCTTTTCGTACTCACGAATTATCTCATTTTGACGGATCGAGAAAGCTCTTTGCGCCATCTTCGATGAAAACTCGGCTTCTTGTCGCACGGCGCGGAGCTGGTTCTCTCCGTCGGCCTTCACCGATTCGAACATCTCGTCGTAATCTCGACGCTGCCTGTCAAGAGCGGTGGCGAACACGCGCTCGCGCTCGTCGTTCTGGCGGGTGTGCGACTGGTCCTGGTCCCTCAAGGAGATCTGCCGCTGCAGCTCGACCTCGGCGATGTGCTGAAGCAGCTCGTTGCGTTCGATCTGCCGGTCGGCCGTCTGGCTGCGGTAGACGCTGGCTTTCTCTGCCTGCGTCTCCGAAAGGACGCTGGCCATGTTCTTTTCGGCGGCGAGGTAGGACGCCAGGGTGCGGTCCTCGTTCCTCTTGCGCTCGACATCGAACAGCTTCTGGTCCTCGGCCCGGACCTTTTCGACGATCTTTTCTTCCAGGGCGCGCGGAATGGCGTTCAGGTCCGTGGTGGAGCTGCGCTGCTGGATCTGCTGCTCCAGGCGCTCCACCTCGGCCTTGTGCGAGGCCCGCTGGTGGCCGTATTCCTTGTTGAACACGCGGTCCTGTTTTTCGAGGGCCTCGAGCTGCTGCCGCCGGTAGGCCTCGGTCAGCTTCTCGTAGTCCACGTGGTGGCGCTCGGCCACGCGCTGGTCGCGCACCTCGAGGTGCTTGCGGTGCTTCTCGAAGGCCGCGTCGGCATCGCGCAGGTCGCGCCGGTGCTCCACCTTGTCGCGGTTCAGGAGCTCCGTGTAGACCTGTTCCTTGTCCCTCAGGTTTTCCGCGTTGACCCGGGTGTAGTAGTTGTCACGGTCCTTGATGTCGCGATGGAGGCCCTCGAACTCCTTCTGGTAGCGCTCGTTGAGGGTCTTCATCTCGGCGCGATGATCGTCCTCGTATTCGCGGATCGATTCCTCGCGGCCGTGGGCCTTGTCCTTGATGTACTGGTCCTTGAAGTGGGACATGTCGCGGACCTGCTCGCGAAGCTGGGTCAGCTCGTGGTTGCGCGACTCGTGTTCACCGCGGATGGTGCTTTCGAGGCGGACCTTTTCCGCGTCGATGGCCTCCTGCTGCCGGATGCTGCCGCCATCGGCGTTCTTGGCCTTGAAGCTCTTGTCCTGGAGGGTGAGGGCGTCGCGCGCCATGTTCAGGTCATGGTGGAGCGTTTCGAGCTCGTTGGAGCGGACCCGGCCGTACCGGTCGTAGAGCTCGCTGTTCTTCATCGCCACTTCGCTGCGCTGGCGGTCTTTTTCGCGCGTCAGGGCGTCCCAGCCGTTCTTCTTGGCCTCGTTGATGGCGCGATCGGTTTCGTCCGAGCGACGCTTCAGGTCGGACTGATGGCTGGCCTGGAGGCGCTTGATCTCCTGCTCATGCGACTCCTCCTGTTTGCGGGCCTGGTTCTGCATCGATTCCTCGAGCTGAGCCAGCCGATCCGAGTAGTCCAAATAAGCGCTTTCTGATGACGAAACGGTGGGCATTCCTTTGCCTCCGGGGTTCAAGAAGCAAGGGTCGTGCCGCGCGTTGAAGTCCGTGGGGGCTTGTGGTTTCGGGGGGTTGGCGAAGAGGCGTTGGGTGCGAGCCGGGGATCCTTGGGCAGATCCTGCCGGGCCCGGCAGAATCTGCCGCTGCCCAAAAAAAAGGCCCGATGGCGGGTGCCATCGGGCCCGAGGATCGAGGGCTTGGCCCCCGGTCAGCTTACTTCTTCTTGGACTCGGAGATCTCGTCGTCGATGATTTCCGAGAACGACTCGACCGGGAGGGCGCCGGCCACGAGCTGGCCGTTGATGAAGAAGGTCGGGGTGGAGCGCACGCCGATCTTCTCGCCGTATTCCATGTCCTTGGCCACGGCGTCCTTGAATTTGCCGGCCTTGAAGCACTCTTCGGCCTTCTTGCTGTCGGCGCCGGAGTCTTTCGCGTATTTCACGAGGCTGGCTTCATCCAGCTTGTCCTGGTGCTTGAACGCGATGTCGTGGAATTTCCAGAATTTGTCCGCGCCCTGCTCGTTCACGCAGAGGGACATTTCCGAGGCCGGGCGGGCTTCGCGGTGCATCGGCAGCGGGAAGTTCTTGAAGGCGATCTTCACCTTGCTCTGGCCGTATTTCTTCTTCAGGTCGGTGACGATGTCAGCCGCGCGCGAGCAGAAGGGGCACTGGAAGTCCGAGAAGGCCACGATGGTGACGGGAGCGTCCTGCTTTCCCCAGACCGGAGCGGAGCCGACCTCGACCTGCATCTCCATCTTCGGCTTCTGGAAGTAGATCTCGACGGGGTTCGCCTTGGTCAGCTTGGCCACGGCGTCGGTGATCTTTTCCTGGCGCTTCTGGTTCTGCAGGTACGAGACGATGCGCTCGCGGATCTGCGGATTGAGCTGCTCCTTTGGGATCTTCTTCTCGGCCACGAACTTGTCGAATTCCTTGTCCGAGATCTTGATCTCGCCGCCGACGACTTTCTTGTTGATGTAGTCGTCGAGGCTCATGTTGGCTTTTTTGGCCTCGGCGCCGATCAGCTTTTCCTGGACCAGGCGGTTGATGCGCTCCATCTTGAGCTCGTATTCACGCTTCTTGAGCTCGAAGAAGTCGACCTTGTCTTCACCGATCAGCGTTTCCTCGCTGATCTCCTCGCCGCCGATCTTGGCTGCGACGCCCGCTTTCGGAGCGGGTTTGGTGACGAAATTCGGTTTGGCTTTTGCCTGGTCGGTGCAAGCCACGATCACTGCGAGCGCTGCCGCGGCAGTAGTGGTTGCGATCAAAGTGATCTTTTTCACGATTGGTTTCTCCGCAAGTTTCGTTTTTCACTCAGAAAACAAGTGATTGAATGGCGGTCAGGCTAAGCCGGCCCTACAGCGGATGCAACGCATTTCTCGAAGCTGCGCCCGCGAACGACCGCGGATCAGGGCAATCCCGAGGACAATCTGGGTCGCGCACCAGCCAGTGAGGATGCCGCGAATGTGACTCACCTTGTCAAAAAAGATCAGGAACCCGACAAAGCTGATCCCGAATAGCGCCTGGAGAAGCACCGGGTAGGGGTGCTTTTGTCGAAGCACCTGGGGCCCGCCGCACTTCGGGCAGGCCTCGTCTTCCGGGGCAGGCTCAGAGGAGTCGAACCAGGTCATGGATCCGCACCAGGCCTTTCCAGTGACCTTCGGGGTCCACGACCGGCAAGACGCTCAGTTGGCGCGGGCGGTTTTCCATCCGCTCCAGAGCCGTCGCCGCGAGCTCGTCGGCGCGCGCGGTGATGGGCTGCACTGTCATGATCTCGGCCGCCTTGAGCTGGAAGAACTGCTCGCGTCGGCTCAGGGCGCGGCGGATGTCACCGTCGGTGATCAGGCCCAGCAGGCGGGGCCCGTCGACCACCAGCACGCCACCCAGCGCGGAACGCGTGGCCGCCACCACCACCTCGTCCATCGAGGCGTCGCGGCTCACGGTACCGATCAGCTCGGGCCGTTGCATGCAATCGGCGACAGTGAGGGTGAGGCGTCTTCCCAGCGCGCCCCCCGGATGGTTACGGGCGAACGCTTCGGCATCAAAACCGCGAAGGCGCATCAGTGCCACGGCCAGTGCGTCGCCCATGGCCAAGGCCAGGGTGGTCGAAGTGGTGGGCGCCAGATTGTGGGGGCAAGCTTCCTGCGGAATCGACGAGTCCAGCCACACGTCGGCCTGCTGGGCCAGCTGGGACTGGGCGTTCCCGGCGACTCCGATCAGCTTCACGCCCAGCCGACGCAGCGTGGGGACCAGGCGAAGCACTTCGTCGGTGTTGCCGGTCTGGGAGAAGGCGAGCACGCAGTCCTTCGGGTCCACGACTCCCAGGTCGCCGTGGAGGCCTTCGGTCGGATGCAGGAAAACCGCCAGGCTGCCGGTGCTGCAGAACGTGGCCGCAATCTTTTGCGCCACCTTGCCCGACTTGCCGAGGCCCGTGACCACCAGCTTTCCTCCGCTGCCCAGGGCATCGGCCAGCAGGTGCACCGCTTTCTCGAAAGCGGGAGCCGTGGCTCCGGAGCGGAGGCGATCGGCGCAAGCCTGGATTCCTTCGGCTTCCAGCTGCAGCACCCGGAGGACTTCGGCCTGGATGTCGATGGGGGTTTTCTCTCGCATGGGCCGATTTAAACCCTGTTCCGTGCTAAATTGGAAGAATGATCCCCGCTCTCAGGAACCGCCTTCCGGTCATTGGACTTGTGGCCCTTCTGCTGGCGTCCTCCACGGGCTGCATGAAAGCCTACAAGCAGTCCGTCGGCGGGGAGGGGGTCCGGGTTTTCCAGCGCATTTACCTGACTGATTTCAACAACGCCTGGCAGGCGGCCCTGGAATCGCTGAAGTCCCTGCGCCTGGATGTGACGAATCGGGAGGGGGGGCTCATCCAGACCCGTTGGATCGAAAACACCTCCGAAAAGAACTTCATCGACAGCTTCGGAGGGGCCGACAGCTACCTCAAGGCCCAGTTCCGGTTCCGCGTGGCGGTGGCCAAGGGGTTCTACCAGGGCAAGCCTTCGGTCAAGGTCAGCGTCCAGAAAGAGCAGCTCATCCAGCGCGATGTCCTGGATGGCTGGCGTCCGGTCGAAACCGACGAGGTGGAAGAAACCACGCTCCTTTATCGGATCGGGCGGCTGATCTCGATCCGGACCCGCCTGAACCGGCTCGAAGATGCGCGCGCCAAGGCCGCGCTCAGCCAGTAGAAGCAGAAGTCTTTGCCAACGCCTGTTTCCAGGCTTCGATCCGCGCCTGGAGCGGGGCCGACGACTGGATCTTGCGGCCGGTGAGCTGTTCGAGCGCCTGCACCGTCTGCTTCTGGAGTTCGGGGTCGCGCGTGTGGAAGAGCAGGGGCCGCAGCTGTGCTGCCGCCTGGGTGGCGCGCAGCCGGACCAGCGCACCCAGCACCCGTGCGGGAACCCACTGGGCCTTGCCCTGGTGGTAATTGGCGCTGTCTTCCAGCGTGGCCAGCAGCGCGTCGACGGTGCCAGCGGGCTGAAGCAGGGCTGCCGCTTCGACGGCCTCGGTCCGCACGATCAGCGAAGGGTCGTGCAGCAGTCCCAGGACGCCTGAAGTGGTGGCCGGGTTCTTGAGGGCGGAAAGGGCGCGAAGGGCACCCGAGCGGATCATCCAGGAAGGGTCCCGCAGGAACGGGGTGACCTGCGGCGCGACCGACGGGCCTCCCAGTTTGGCGGCGCCCATCAGGGCCAGGTAGCGATCGGCGTCCTGCGACTTGCGGTTCGAGGCCAGCTGCAGCAGCGGCGAAACGGCGCGGGTCCCGTAACGGGTTTCCCAGGACTTGAGGATCTCGCCGAAGCTCAGGCCCTGGCGTGAAGCAATGTCCTTGCCCAGGGCCGCGGCCAGGGGCTGCGCCGGGGTTGCGTGCGGGACACTGGCCCGTGCGGAGGGGGTCAGCAGCAGCGCGACGGTGGCGGCGATCCGGAGCAGATCATGAGTTGAGCATTTTTTCGAACTCGGCCACCAGGTCGGCATCAGACTTTCCTCCGGAGGAGCTTGCGGGAGCTGCGGCAGGCGCCGGAGCAGGAGCAGGAGCGGGAGCGGCGGCCACGGGTGCGGGAGCGGCGGCCACGGGTTCGGGCGCCGGAGTCGGAGTCGGAGCCGGTGCGGGAGCGGCGGCCACGGGCTCGGGCGCCGGAGTCGGAGTCGGAGCCGGTGCGGGTGCGGCGGCCACCGGTTCGGGTGCCGGGGCAGCTGCGGCCGGTGCGTCCACCGGAACATGGGTCGGCTCCGCCTCGGCCGCGATGACGTTGGCCATGGCCTGCGAGGCCGCGTCCGGGGCGTCGCTGGCGGTGGACTGGGCGATCACGCCACCGTTCACGGCAGCGTTCAGGGCTTCGTCCAGGGCCGTGCGCAGGCGCTGGTTGTCCTGCTGCAGCTTCTTCAGGTTGGCCAGGTCGTCTTCGATGACCGCGTATTCGGAGAGCTTGGCTTCCAGGGCCGACAGTTTTTCGCGCAGCGGTCCCACTTCGGCCGAATTTCCGCCTCCACCACCGCCACCTGCGGAGGCGCTGGCCGCAGCGGCTTCGGCGGCGGCCGTGGCCGAACGGGCGGCCTGCAGGTCGTGCTCGATCCGCGCTTTTTCGGCGTTCGCGGACTGCAGCATCGAGGACTGCTGGTTCATCATCATGGTCTGCTCGGCCAGCTTGCCTTCCAGCAGCTGCAGCTTCATCAGCAGGGCCGGGTCGGGCGCGCCGCCGCCCCCCGCCGAGGCGCCCGAAGCCGAGGGTGCCGGCATGGCCGGCATCTGGGGCATGGCAGGCATCATCATCTGGGGCGCCATCATCATCGGCGCCTGCATCATCTGGCCCGGGTGGTGGGTGAAGGCCGCGTCCTGACCCTGCACGAGCCCGAAAAGCTCGGAGCGGATGGCCTGCGCATCGGTGATGATGCCGTTCAGGTAGCCCTTCAGCACGCCCGTGGGGATCTGCTGTTCCAGCGTTCCCAGCCGCCGTCTGCGGATCACCGCGGCGCCAGCGTAGGTGGCAAGCAGGCCGAAGATGCCGACGGTTTCGAAGAGCAAGGCTTCCGAAGTGAACTTCGAGAAAATGTGGATCCAGGAATCGGACATGGCCTTGGCCCCTCCTGGGCCCAGTTCGGAACTGTCCTTAGATTCTAAGAACAGGAACAGGAGGTGTCAAACAGCGTAGGAGTCGGGGGCCACGGATTTGAGGAGCTCGGAGTGCAGGGCTCCATTGGATGCCAGGATTTCGCGGGCGCTCAGGTCAAAAGGCACGTCCCGGAAGTCCGTCACTTTTCCGCCGGCTTCCTGGATCAGCAGCAGTCCGGCCGCCACGTCCCAGGGCGAGAGCCGGCGTTCCCAGAAGCCGTCAAAAACCCCGCGGGCCACGTAGGCCAGGTCGAGTGCGGCGCTGCCCGGGCGCCGGATGGCGCGGGCCACGGCACTCAGGCGCTCGAAGGCGTCCATTTCCCGCTGGAGCCAATCCGCCTTGCGGTAGGTGAAGCCGGTGGTCAGGAGCGAGTCGGCCAGTCGGGTGGTGCCTGAAACCCGCATCCGCTTGCCGTTGACCCGGGCGCCAAAGCCTTCGGCCGCCGTGTAGGTGTCCTTCAGGATGGGCGCGTGGATCACGCCGGCCACGATCCGGCCTTTCCACTCGGCCGCGATCGAGACGCAGAACATGGGAAACGCGTGGATGTAGTTGGTGGTGCCGTCCAGGGGATCGATGATCCAGCGGCCCTGCGCCTGGCGCGATTCGCCCTGAGGCGCGCTTTCCTCGGTCAGGAAGGTGAAGTCCGGGCGGGCCTTGCGCAGAATGGCCATGGCTGCCCGCTCGCTGGCAAAGTCGATGTTGGTCACGAGGCCGGCGCCGCGCTTCTCGGAAACATCCAGCGCGCCGCCGAAGTTGCGCGCCAGGATGCGCCCGGAGGCTTTCGCGGCCCGTTCCATGACCTTGAGCAGGGCGCGCGGATCGGGGTCTTTTGCAGCTTTTTTCGGGGCGATTTTACGAGTGACCGCCACGGGCGCGCTCCTTCATGCGTTCCTGGAAGGCCGAGCGGAGCCGCAGGGTGATCGGCCCCGGCTTTCCGCCCGCGATCCGGTGCTGGTCCAGCCGGGTCACCGGCATGATGTCCTTGGTGGTGGACAGGGCAAAGACCTCGTCGGCCTCGAACATGCGTTCGCGCGGGAAGCGGACTTCACGCACCGGGATGCGCAGCTCGCGCGCCAGCTTCAGGATCTCTCGGCGGGTGATCCCGTCCAGGATGCCGATGTCCAGCGGGGGAGTGACCAGGATTCCGTCGCGGACGTAACCCACGTTGAAGGTGGTGCCTTCGGTCACGTGGCCGTCGAAATTGCAAAGGACCGCGTCCTCGAAGCCCTGTTCGGAGGATTCCAGGAAGGCCAGCAGGCTGTTCAGGTAGTTGCCCGACTTCATGGCCGGATCCAGGGCGCGCCGGTCGTTGCGGATGCGTTCCGAGAACCCCAGCGTGAGCCCCTTTTTGACCTGGGCTTCGCTGGGCAGGTCCAGGGGCTGCACGATGATGGAATAGAGGGTCGGGGTCAGCAGGCAGTTCAGCCCGAAGCCGATGCGTCCTTCTCCCCTGGAAACCACCAGTCGGCAGTAGGCCTCCTGGCCAGGCTTTGCCACGTCCTTGCGCCAGGCTTCCAGCGACCGGATCATGGCCTGCCGGTACTCGTCGGCGGTCTGGGACAGGGTCATCCGGCAGAGCCGGGCCGAAGCCTCCAGCCGGGCCAGGTGCTCCGTCATTCCAAGGAAAATCCCGTCGTAGGTCCGGACCACCTCGTACAGGCTATCGCCATAAAGGTAGCTGCGGTCGAAAACCCCGACCTTGGCCTGCTCGGGGCGGAAAAGCTGTCCGTTGACGTTGATCAGCGCGTTCTGCATACCTGGGGATCGAAGGTAGCCCAATTCCATGCTTGAGTCGACCGAATCACTCCTGCCGTCATCGTCCAACCGCGCCCCCCTGCGGGTGCTCTGCGTGGGCGTGGAGCAGGAATCGCTCGACGAGCTGGGCCGGCTCCTGACCACCCTCGGGGTGCAGATCGTGGCGCGGGTCATGATGGCCCCGCGCAAGGTGAGCCCGGCCACCTATGCCGGCCAGGGCAAGCTCGAAGAGGTCCGGATGAACATCGAGCGGTTCGCCGCCGAGTCCATCATCTTTGACGTGGAGCTGTCGCCCAACCAGCTCCGCAACGTGGAAAAGTTCGTGGGCAAGCCGGTCATCGATCGCCCCGGTGTCATCATCGAGATCTTCTCGCGCCACGCGCGTTCCAAGGAAGCCAAGACCCAGGTCGAGCTGGCGCGGCTGCAGTACCTTTATCCGCGGCTGGCGCACTTCTGGT
The DNA here is from genome assembly GCA_947446835.1 of Bacteriovoracaceae bacterium. Lineage (GTDB taxonomy): Bacteria > Bdellovibrionota > UBA1018 > UBA1018 > UBA1018 > CANFHS01. The sequence goes on along the minus strand of CANFHS010000018.1, from coordinate 4,586 downwards.
CGCACTTCGAACGGCAGCGCGGCGGCGGAGCCACCAGCCGCGGCATGGGCGAAAAGCAGATCGAGGTGGATCGGCGTCTGGTCAAGAACCGCATCTCCATCCTCCGGGAGCGCCTCAAGGACATCGAAAAGGAGCGCCGCATCCAGCGCGCGGCCCGCGAGGATGTGCTCAAGGTGGCGCTGGTGGGCTACACCAATGCCGGCAAATCCACCCTGCTCAATGCGCTGACGCACAGCCGGGTCCTGGCCGAAGACAAGCTCTTTGCCACGCTCGACCCGTCGGTCCGCACCTTGGATCCCCACAGCCATCCGCCCATCGTGGCCATCGACACGGTGGGCTTCATTTCCAACCTGCCGCACTCGCTGGTGGCTTCGTTCCGCTCCACCCTCGAAGAACTCCACGAGGCCGACCTGCTGGTGCATGTGGTCGACGCCAGCTCGGCCCAGGCCCGTGAGCAGCTCGAGGTAACCGAGCGCGTGCTGGGCGAGCTCGGCGTGCTCGAAAAGCCGCGTCTCACCGTGCTTAACAAGGCGGATCGTCTCGGCGCCACCGCGGCGGAGCGGAACCGCGCCCGGGTCATTTCGCCCGGTTCACCGCTGGTCTCGGCCCTGGACGAAGGGGATGTGTCCCGGCTGCGCGAACAGATCACCGAGCTGTTCCGCAAGGACCTGGAGGTCTGGGAGCTGGTGGTGCCTTACAGCGAAAGTCGGCTGGAGGCCCAGCTGCATGCCCATGGCAGCGTGGAGACTTCCCGCCACCTCGAGAAGGGGACGTTCTACCGGCTCCGAATCAGCTCGGGGTGGGCCAAGAAGCTGGGCCTGGAGAAGTACCGTCCCTAGATCTGGACCCCGTGCCTGCGCGCCGGTAAGATGTCGCGGTGCGGGTACGCCATTGGGCTTCGGCCCTGATTCTTGCCGGGCTTCTGGGTGGACTTCTGGTCGGACCGTCCTCGAGGGCGGCGGGCAACGAGATTTCGTTGGTCAGCCGCTGGACCGTCGATCCGGTTCCGATGACCACGGAGTCCGTCTGGGTCCTGGAGCCGCGGGAGCTGAACCCGCACCGTCAACGCTGGTTTTTTGACCAGACCACCTCGCTGATGGGTCTGGAGGCCGTGGGTGGCGCGCCGGGAACCTGGCGAGTCCGGGCCAGGCAGCTGCGCTCCTTCGGTGAGGTCCATGTGCGGGGGCCCGGCCGCTCCTATAGCGACCTGCAGAAGTTCTCGTGCCAGCCCGAGCCGGACAGCTGGTTTGCCACCCGCGAAGGTGCCGAAGAGGCGGGGCAGGCGGCGGCCAAGCTTTGGGACGAGGCGCTGGGGCGGGAAAAGGCGCGGCTGCAGCTCCAGCTGGAGCGGATTTCGGCCGCCTCCCAGGCGGCAGCCCTGGAGGCCGGACAGCGGGTCTTCAAGGACTGGCTGACGGGAGTCGAGGCCGACTGGCGCGGCGAGGTCCGTTCGCGCGCGCGGATGGCCGAGTGGCGCTTCTACCTGAAGGCTGCCCAGCGCGCGGGCATCTGCAAGCTGCAGGAAGGAAAGCGCCGCGCGGACGTGGCACCCCAGGCGCCTGCTCCGACCTGGCGTGAAATGATCGACAAGCCCGGCGTGAATCCGGCGCGCGAAGTGGTGGCGCGGGCTCCGGCCCGCCTTTGGGGCGGAATGTACTCGATCCGCCTGTCCATGAACTTCGGAAGCCATTCGCTGACCGGCCAGTTCCTGATCGATTCGGGTTCCGCGGTCAGCCTGGTTTCTCCGGCCTGGCTGCAGTCCCAGGGCATCAACCCTGTGCTGCTGGAGCGGCCCCTGGCTTCGCCCCAGCGGGTGAGCTGGAGCGGCGGCAGCGGCCTGGCCAAGCGGGCATTGCCCCTGCAGGTTTCCATCGCCGACTACGCATTGCCGCAGTCGGATTTCCTGCTCATGGATACCGAACTCTTCGCGCCGCCGCAGTACGCGGCTTCGTGCTGCGACGGCATCCTGGGCAACGACTTTCTCCGTCACTTTGCCGTGGAGTTCACCCCGGGAAAACCCGCGTCCGTGGCGTTCCTGGAACGCAAGGGCTACAGCCAAGGGGTGGCCGCTCCTTGGCTCGAGGTGGCCTCGTTGCCCTCGGGCGACCTGGTCAGCTCGACCTGCGTGCTGCGGCGGGCCGGCCAAGCGGGCGGGGGCGTGGCGGGCGCCCGCTGGGACACGGGAAACGATGCGATCCTCGAGCTGCACACTCCATGGCTCGGGGAGCTGAAAAAAGGCTCCCAGGCTTCCTCCTGGCTCCTGGACTGCCAGGGTACGGTCGTGGGCCAGGAGCTCAAGCCGACGGCTCCCGACTCCCAGCGTGAAGGGCCCGACAGCCCGGTTCGCGCCCGGGTTCCCGGCTTCAGCGTCGGGATGGGGCTCCTGGGCCGGGGCCCGTTTGCCCTGGATCTGGGCAATGGCCGGATGTGGCTGGATCTGGCTTCACTGGACAAGCAGCCCCTCGAGAACCGGAGCGGCCTCAAGGTCGAGTACGCCTTTGCAAAAGCCGACGAACGCGAACTGCGCGTGGTGAAGCTCGGGCCCGGAACCCCGGCGGAGGCGCTGCTCAAGGCGGGGCTCAAGCCGGGCATGCCCATCACGCGCCTGGACGGCATCGAGGTGGCGGACCTGGATGCCTGGCAGGTCGAAGAGCGGCTGGCCGGCTCTGCCGGTCCGACGGTTTCGGTGGAGTGGAAAACCCCGCACGGGTTGAAGGTCGCGCCCCTCAGGGTCGGGAGTCGGAGTCGCGACTGAACACGCGGTCCAGGCCCCACACCAAATCGGTCTTGCGGGCCACCGCGACCAGTCGCGTTCCGCAGTAGATGGCGACCAGGTGCTCGGGCTGCCCCGCCCGGGGGGCCTCGGCCCGGCCCAGGAGCGGCAGCAGCGCCTGCTGACGGCCGTTCTCGAGGGCTAATGCCTCTTCGGGCGTGGCGTTGACCCTGGCAAAGCCTTCCAGCAGGCGGTCCATCGGGACCCACGCCTGGGACCGGTTCCAGGGATGCTCCAGGGCTTCCGTCCGCACTCCGTCCTCGAGACGCATCCAGGCCGCCTGCGAACGCTCCAGAGAGTCGAGCATTCCCACGGTTCCCAGCAGCCGCGCCAGGTCCTGCGCCAGCACGCGGATGTAGGTGCCCGAGCTGACCTTCACGCGGAAGCGCGCCAGCGGTGCCTCGTACGAGACGATCTCGAACTCGTACAGGTGGCAGAGCCTAGGCTCGCGCTCGATCTCCTTGCCCTCGCGCGCCAGCTCGTAAAGGGGCCGGCCGTCGACCTTCTTGGCCGAATGCATGGGGGGCGTCTGCAGGTAAGGCTGCAGCGTCAGCCGGTGGGCCATGTCCCGCACTTCTTCGAGCGACGCGGGCACGACCTCGCTGCGTTCGCTGACTTCGGCCGTGTTGTCGCCGGGAATGGTGGTCTGTCCGAAACGGATCGTCCCCCGGTATTCCTTCGGGGCTTCCAGGAAGTACCGCGCCAGCTTCACGCCGCGGCCCACGCAGACGGGCAGCACGCCCGTCGCGAACGGGTCGAGCGTTCCACCGTGGCCCAGCTTGGGCAGGTCCTTGCGCTTCAGTCCGTAGGTCTGGCGCAACGATCTCTGCAACGACTCCAGGACGCCGAACGAGGTCAGCCCGGCCTGCTTGTCGATGATGAGGGCCCCGTCCATCCCGTCCAGCTCGTGCGCGTCCCTCAGGGCGCCACTCATGACGGCTTTTTCTCGCCCTCGATGCGCTTGAGCAGCTCGTGCACCCGGTTGGTGTTCTCCAGGCCGCGGTCTTCCTTGAACAGCAGGTTCGGCACGTGGCGGATGGTCAGCACGCCGGCCAGGTGGCGGCGCAGGTAGCCCGCGGCCGATTTCAGGCCTTCCAGGCAGTTGCGCATGCGTTCCTGGTTCTTCTGGGCCAGTGCCACGTCGGCCTCGGAATCCCCGGTCGGCAGGGCTCCCAGCAGCATCACGTAGACCGTGGCCATGGAACCGTCGGGAGTCACCTCCACGCGGGTGAAGGTCAGCGGGGGAACCCGCGGATCCTTGACCTCGCGCGGAACGACCCGCGACATCTCTTCGAGGATCACCGCCTGGAGGCGGGCTCTACGGGTTTCCTGCATCTTTCAGCTCGACTTCCGTTCAGGCGCCCAGCTCGGGCGTGACCATCTCGATCTGGAAGGCCTCGATGAGGTCGCCGGACTTGAGGTCGTTGTAACCCTCGAGCCCGATACCGCATTCGTAGCCCTGGGCCACTTCCTTGGCGTCGTCCTTGAAGCGCTTGAGCGACGACATCTTGCCTTCGAAGATGATCCGCGACTCGCGCAGCAGACGGACGTTGGCGCCACGGATGATCTTGCCGTCGATGACGAACGAGCCCGCGATGGTGCCCACCTTCGGGACGCTGAAGGTCTGGCGGACCTCGGCGCGACCCAGGAATTTCTCGACCTTCTTCTTGTCGAGCATGCCCGTCATGGCCTTCTTCACGTCGTCGATCAGCTCATAGATGATCGAGTACGTCTTGATCTCGATGTGCTTGGCCTCGGCCATCTGGCGAGCCTTGGTCTCGGGACGGACGTTGAAGCCGATGATCACCGCCGT
>CANFHS010000017.1 GCA_947446835.1 Bacteriovoracaceae bacterium | reverse complement strand
GATTGCCCGCCTGGATCCTGGCGCTGGGGCCCCGGTTCGGACACGGGCCGGCGCGTGCCACCGAAGCGCCGCCGCATCCCGAAAGCCCGGCGGGCCGGCTCCTGGCGGCAGTCGCGCGCGGAGACCTGGGTCCCGAGGCGGCCTCGCGGTTGCCCCAGGCGCTCGAAACCAGCCGATTCGAGGACGCCCACGCCGGCCTGGGTGGCTTTGGCGGTTCGACCGCCGAGTTCGCGCTCTGGGCCGCGCGCCTGGGCCTCTTCGAGCCGCAGCCGGATCAGGCCCTCGCGGTTTGGCAGCTTTATCGCCAGCTCACGGCTTCGGAGCCCGTTCCTCCGAGCGGCGCCGACCTGGCGGCCCAGTGGCTGGGCGGGCTGGCGCGCGTCCAGCTGTGGCCGCAGCCCACGGTGACCGAAGCGCGCCTGGGTCGCGCCCGGTCGGCGCTGCTGGTGTTTTCGGCGGCCTCGATCGCGGGCCGGAAGGTGGCCACCCACCGGCACCTGCCCGAGCTGCGCGATCAGGGCCTTTTTGAGGCGGACTCGCGCCTGGTGAAGGCGCTTTCGCCCTGGACCAACCGGGCGGAGGGCTGGTTTGCGGCTCCGGATTCCGAGGCCTCCGAGCTGGGCGCCATCCTGGACGGGGTGGCCGAGGCGTTGGCCGGCCTGGGGCTTGAGCTTCCCGCCACGCGCGAGGATCGGGCGGTGCTGCGCGCGCTGCCCGGTGTGCTCGGGGTCAAGGGCGCGGGCGCCCTGCAGGCCGACGCGCTTTTGGTGCTTTGCAAACCCGAGGGCCCGATGCAAAACCAGGTCATCCAGGCTGCCGAAGCACGCGGTCTCAGGCTCGTGTCCCAGGCGCCTCCACGCGAACCCGGTCTGTTCCGGGAAGAGTGAGCTCGAACCCGATGCGAATCTCCCAGTTCCTGGCCCAAGCCCCTTCGAACATCGCCCTCATCAAGTACATGGGCAAGGACGACGCCTCCACCAACGTGGCGGCCAACGCCAGCTTGTCCATGACCCTCGATTCGCTGCGGACCTCCATCCAGGTCACCCGCCACGAGACCGAAATCGGCCTGGCTTACCGGTTCGTGCCCGAGCTTCCGGAAGGCGCGGGGCCCGGGGCCCAGGCGCCGCTGCTGGGCGACGCGGCCGTGCGCCGGTTCCTGTCGCACGCCGAACGCATCGAGCGCGCCTTGCCTGGGCTTCTGGCTCGTCACGGGCTGAGCCGGCTGCAGGGCGGCGCGCGGTTTGATATCCGCACGGCCAACACCTTTCCCGCCGCCTCGGGAATCGCCTCGAGCGCCTCCAGTTTTGCCGCCCTCACGCTCGGGCTGGGCTGGGCACTGAGCTCTGATCCTGAGGCGTTTCGCAGGGCCTACGAAGCAGGTCCCGGGCTTCGCCGCGACCTGGCCATGCTCTCGCGCCAGGGCTCGGGAAGCTCGTGCCGCAGTTTTGAAGGTCCGTGGGTGGTCTGGGACGACCAGTCCGCCGCCGCCATGGAAACCCGCATGCCGCGGATGAAGGACCTGGTCGCGCTGGTTTCGTCCTCGCCCAAGGAAGTGTCGTCGAGCCAGGCCCACGCGCTGGTCAAGACCTCGCCCCTGTGGGCGGGCCGCACCGAGCGCGTGGCGGATCGCCTCCGCACGCTCCAGGCCGCGCTCGGAGAAGGGGACTGGGCCAGCGTGGTCCGGACCTCGTGGTCCGAGATGTGGGAAATGCACAGTCTCTTCCACACCTGCTCGGAGCCTTTCAGCTACTGGGCTCCCGGCTCGATGGCCATCCTGCAGTGGCTGGCGCCCCGGGTCCGGGCGGGCGAACCCGTGGTGGTGACCATGGACGCCGGCCCCAATGTGCATCTGCTGGTGGCCGAAGACCGTGCCGCGGAGCTGGCCCGCCAGTTCCGCGAAGCTTTCCCTGAAATCCGCCTCCTGGAGGATTCCGCGGGGGGCGGCGCTTCTCTGGTCGAGCTCAGGAGCGGCTCTTGAAGGGCTTCTCGGTCCGGGTTCCGGGAAAATGGGTCCTGGCTGGCGAGCACGCGGTCATTCGGGGTGGCCTGGCCGTGGCGCTTCCGCATCCCGAGTTCACGCTCGAATTTTCGTACGAGCCCCTGGCCAATCCGGTGGGCCGGGACGGCGGGCTCCGGTTTGACCCGTCCCAAACGGCCGGGGTCCTCGAAGGGATGATCCACGAGGCCCGGGCGCTTTGTCCGCAGGCCGCCAGCGGTGCTTCAGGGCTGATCCGGGTCCAGAGCACCATCCCCTCCGGCGCGGGCGTCGGATCGTCCGCGGCGCTTTGCGTGGCCTTGGCGCGGTGGCTGGAGTCGCGAGGCGAGCTGGCGCCAGCGCAGCTCTTCGAATTTGCCCGGACCCTGGAGGACCGTTTCCACGGCAAATCCAGCGGCATGGACGTGGCGGCGGTGCTGGCCGGACGCCCGGTTTCGTTCACCCGCGCGGCAGGGGCCGTGCCGCTCGAACTGGGCGAACTGCCCCGGTTCAGCTTCCATGATCTGGGTCTCCGCGCCCGGACCCGCGACTGTGTGGCCCAGGTCGAGGCCCTTTTCCGGACCGATCCTGCCGGGGCCGAGGCGGCCGATCGGCGCATGTCCGACGCTGCCACCCAGGCGCGGGACGCTCTCCGGGCCTATGCCCAGGCCGGGCCCTCGGACCGGGGGCCTGCGCTCGACGCCCTGGCCCAGGCCATGGACCAGGCCCACGCCTGCTACCGGACCTGGGGGCTTCTGCCCCCCGAGGCGGAGTCCCTGGAGGCCCGGCTTCGGGCCCAGGGAGCCCGAGCCGTCAAGCTGACCGGCGCCGGGGGCGGGGGCTTCCTTGTGGCGCTCCTTGACTCTCGCTGACGCATCCCCGTATAAGCGGGTGTCGGTTCTTCGGGACCGACGATTCCAAGCCGAAGGGAGGTGAATTTAATGCCCGGTATCATGATCCGTGACGGCGACTCTTTCGAGGCCGCCCTCAAGAAGTTCAAAAAGCAGTGTGAAAAAGCCGGCATCCTTTCGGAAGTGCGCAAGCGCGAGTCTTATGAAAAGCCCTCGGTGAAGCGTAAGAAGAAAGCTGCCGCCGCCCGCAAGCGCGCCGTCAAGAAGACCCGCACGCGTTGATCGCGTCCAGTCTTCCCGACGCTCGACGAATTCACGAACGCCCGGCCGGCCCGATGGGTCTGTCGGGCGTTCATCCATCCAGGCCACGAACCAGGAGGACCCATGGCGACCTTGAAAGAACGTCTTTCCGAAGAAATGAAGACCTGCATGAAGGCAGGGGACAAGGAAAAGCTCGCCTTTGTCCGCAACCTCCACGCGGCCGTCCGCAAGAAGGAGATCGACGACCGCGTCGACCTCGATGACGCCGGAATCGCCAAGATCGCCCAGACGCTGCTCAAGCAGCGGCAGGACTCGATCGAGCAGTTCCGCACGGGCGGGCGCCTCGACCTCGTGGCCAAGGAGGAGGCCGAAGCCAGGTTCCTGCAGTCGTTCCTGCCCGAGCAGATGGGCGAGGGCGAGGTCCGCAAGCTGGTGGACTGGGCGGTGACCGAGTCCAAGGCCGCTTCGGCCAAGGACATGGGCAACGTGATGAAGCTGCTCATGCCCAAGGTCCAGGGAAAAGCCGATGGCAAGCTGGTCAATCAGCTGGTCAAGGAACGCCTTGGCCAAGGCTGAACCGGCAGCGGGCTGAATGAAGCGCAAGATCACCCCCGAGCTCCTGAAGAAGATCAAGGACGCGGTGAACCTCGTGGACATCGTGAGCGAGCACGTGGTGCTTCGCAAGAGCGGGTCCAACCATACCGGCCTTTGTCCCTTCCACTCCGAGCGTTCGCCCTCCTTCAGCGTGAGCGAGCAGAAGCAGCTCTACCACTGCTATGGCTGCAAGAAGGGTGGGGACCTGGTGAACTTCGTCCAGGAAATCCACACGCTCAGCTTTGTCGAGGCCATCGACGATCTGGCCGCGCGCGCCAAGATCGCGCTGCCCAAGGACTGGGACGCGCTGGCCGGGGAAGGTGATCCGGCCGTGCTGGAGCGCCGCAAGGCCGCGCTCGAAAAGACCCAGCTGGCGCACAAGTTGAATCTGTTCACGGCCATGTTTTACCGGCAGCAGCTGCCCCGCTCTCCGCACATCCAGCAGTATTTCGCGGCTCGGGGCATCTCGAGCCCGGATCTCCACCGCAGCTTTTACCTGGGGGGCGCGCCGGCCTCGTGGGACGCGCTGTCGCGGCACATGGTCGAAAAGCAGGCGCCGCTCGGGCTGGCCGTGGAGCTGGGGCTGATCAAGCCCTCGCAGAAGCAGCAGGGCAAGGACGGCCCGGGCCACTACGACATGTTCCGCAACCGCGCCATGTTTCCCATCCTCGACTCGCGAGGAAAGGTGGTGGGCTTTGGCGGGCGCACGCTACCCACGCCCCAGGGCGCTCCCGACGTGGGCGGCGAAGGCCCCAAGTACATGAACTCTTCCGAATCGCCCCTGTTCGCCAAGTCCAAGGTGGCGTACGGGCTTTTCCAGGCGCAGAAGCACATCCGCGAGGCCGACGAGATCATCCTGGTGGAAGGGTACTTCGACGTGCTGGCGCTTCACGCGGCGGGCTTCGAGAACGTGGTAGCCACCTGCGGAACCGCGCTGACGCCCGATCACCTGGCCTTGTTCAAGCGCCTGGGCAGCAAGGTCACGGTGCTCTTTGACGGCGACCGGGCGGGCATCTCCGCCACCGAGCGCGCCATGGAGGTGGGCCTGGACCAGGGGCTGGTGCTTTCGGGCGCTTCCATTCCCGACGGCCTCGACCCCGACGAGGTGCTCTTTGATGGCCTGACCGGCAAGCCCCGGCCCGACGGGCGCGAGCGCATGATGGCCATCCTGGCCGGCGCCCGGCCCATCCTGGATGCGCGCATCGACGAGCTGGTCGATTCGTCCCGCAAGGGGCCCGAGGAGCGCACCCAGGCCATCAAGCAGGTGGCCTCTTGGCTGGGACGTTTCCGCGATCCGGTGGGACGCGAGGTTCGCCTCGAAGCGCTCCAGGGCAAGCTCGGGGTTCCGCGCGCGCTGCTCGACAAGGCGCTTTCCCATTCCGGGGGCTCCGCAGCTCCCGCCATCGCGCTGCAGACGCAGCCACCCAGGCCGGCTGCCCGACCCGTGGCGCCCCAGTCGCCTCATCCGAACCAGCCGGCCAGGGCCCGGCCTCGCACCCGGCCGTCCGCTCCTGTGCTGCTTTCCAGGCGGGAGGTGGCCATGCTTCAGGGGCTCGTTTTTCTCGGCCCGGCCTCCGAAGTCCTGCTCCGGATCCGCGAGCAGCTTCCTCCCCGGATGACAATTTCTGACCTTTTTGACTACCCTTCAGTCAGGGCCTTTGTGGCACCACTGGCCGATGAGGCCGGAGAATGGCAAGCATTTCGGGCTGATCCAGAATCTTTTTTTGGAGAGGCAATTGAGCCGCAAGTCCGCTCGATTGTTATGGAAGCCCTGCTTGCCCAGGAGCTGCCGATCGCCGAAGGCGATTACCGGCGGGCCTGCGAGGTTGGGCTCGCCCGTTCTTGGGCACGTTTTTCGCAGCAAATCAAAACAGCGATGGCTGATGCAGAAGCCAAGCAAGACGCAGGGTTACATTCGAAATTGATGAAGGAATACCTTGACGTCCAGCGAAGGATGAAGGAGTTTAGCGTCTCTTATGACGAAGCTTAAAGACGCAGCAGCGTCGCCCGGCTCTTCCACGCCGAATGGAAAAGCTGTTGAGGCTAGTGCCTTGCTCGCCAAGAGCAAAGAAATCAAGAAGCTCCTCGATATGGGGTTGCAGCGTGGCTACCTCACGTATGAGGAAGTCAACGAGCTGCTGCCTCCCGAGATCATTTCCCCCGAGGCGATCGACGGGGTCATGAACCTGCTGGGCGAAAACGAGATCGAGGTCATCGACTCGGCCAAGCGCCCCAAGGAATCCGAGGACTCCGAAGAAGAAGGCGAAGAAGCGCCACTCGGAATGGCTTCGCCCGCTGAAGAAGCGGAAGAAGAAAAGCCCGGCGTGGACTACGCCCGCGGCGCCGATCCGGTGAAGCTCTATCTGAAGAAGATGGGCTCCGTTTCGCTGCTGACCCGCGAAGGCGAAGTTGAAATCGCCAAGCGCATCGAAGAAGGCGAGATCGAGATCCTCCGCGCCTTGCTGGCTTCCAAGCTGGGAACGCTGGCCATCGTCGAGCTCGGTGAGCGCCTGGAAACGGCCCGCACCAAGGTCAAGGATGTGATCCGCGGCGTGGACGAGGAAGTCTCCGCCGACGATGAGAAGGCCTACCTGGAGCGCGTGCTCGGCGCCATTTCGCACGTCAAGGCGCTGGTCGGATACCAGGAAAAGAACCAGGAAAAGCTCTACGGTCCCGAAGCCAAGAAGACCGTGCAGAAGGAAAAAGAGCGGATCCTCGAAGAGATCCGCCGCCGCGAGACCAAGGTCGAGAAGGCCTTCCAGAACATCGCGTTCAACCGCAAGACCATCAATGCGCTGGCCGCCAAGATCAAGGAATACTGGCGCCGCGGCAAAGAGCTCCTGGATGACCGCAAGAAGGTCTACGACTTCCTCGGCATCAAGGAATCCAAGCAGATCAAGGAAATCATCGCCCGTTACCGCAAGGGACCGGAAGGTGTTCCGGCGCTGCTGCGCGAGTACGATGTCACGGAACCCAAGCTCCAGCAGCTCATCCAGCAGGAAGAGGATCTGGAACGCAAGATCCTGCGCCTCGAGGAAGAAGCCGGGCTGCCGGTCGAGGAGCTGCGTCGCATCCACGACACGCTGACCATCGGCGAGCGCAAGGCCGACCAGGCCAAGAGCGAGCTCGTGGAAGCCAACCTGCGCCTCGTGGTGTCGATCGCCAAGAAGTACACCAACCGCGGGCTGCAGTTCCTGGATCTGATCCAGGCAGGCAACATCGGCCTGATGAAGGCCGTCGACAAGTTCGAGTACCGCCGCGGCTACAAGTTCTCGACCTACGCCACCTGGTGGATCCGCCAGGCCATCACCCGCGCCATCGCGGACCAGGCCCGCACCATCCGTATCCCGGTGCACATGATCGAGACCATCAACAAGCTCATCCGGACCTCGCGCCTGCTCGTGCAGAGCCTGGGTCGCGAGCCCACTCCCGAAGAGATTGCCCTCAAGATGGAGCTGCCGGTCGACAAGGTCCGCAAGGTCCTGAAGATCGCCAAGGAGCCCATCTCGCTCGAGACCCCGATCGGGGAAGAGGAAGATTCGTACCTGGGCGATTTCATCGAGGACAAGAAGATCATCAACCCGGCCGAGGCCGTGATGAACATCAACCTGTCCGAGCAGACCCGCAAGGTGCTGGCCACGCTGACTCCCCGTGAGGAGAAGGTGCTGCGCATGCGCTTCGGGATCGGCGAAAAGTCCGACCACACCCTCGAAGAGGTGGGCCAGGACTTCTTCGTGACCCGCGAAAGGATCCGCCAGATCGAAGCCAAGGCGCTTCGCAAGCTGCGGCATCCGTCGCGCGCCAAGCTGCTCAAGGCTTTCGTCGACTGATTCCGGTCGACCGCAATTCCGGGGCCGGTGATCCTTCGGGGTCACCGGCCCTTTTGCTTTGGCGCGGGCCGCGTCCCGGGGCATCCTGAAGGGGATGAGGGAACTGACCGGGGGTTTGGCCTATCACTGGCGCGCGTTGCGGTACCGCAAGGGCCTGTGGGCGCCCTTCCGTGTCGAAGTGGCGCGCTGGCTGGGCGACTGGCGGCCGCCGGAACGCAAGCTCCTGCTCGTGGGCCCCAGCGCGGGCCACTGCCTGCCCGGGCGCGACTGGTTCGGGGGCTTTAAGCAGGTGTCGGCCGTGGACCCGGACCGCGTGGCGCGCCTCTGGCTCCAGGCCCGGCTGGGGCGCCGGGTGGTATGGAGCCGCGAGGACTTCCTTTCGCCGCGGAACGGGGACTTTGATCCCGCGCGTGTGGATGCCCTTCTGCACGCTTTCCCCGGGCACGCCGTGTTGTTCTGCAATCTGCTGGGGCAGCTCAGGTTCCTGGATCAGGGGGCGGCACTGGCCGACACGTTCGGCACCTGGAAGCGCGGGCTGGAGCGGGCGCTCGCGGGGCGCTCGTGGGCCAGCTTCCATGACCGCCTTTCTGGCCCGGCGCGCCCGCGGGGAGCGCCGGGAGCCCTGCTGGGCGATTCGCAGGACGTGCTCACAGATTCGGATATCCTTGGCCGGTTTTACGGGCCGGACTCGGCGGTCCTGCTGGATCACCTGACGGGAGACCTATTTCCGGGAAGGCCTCGGCAGTTCTGGTCGTGGCAGCTCAGGCCCGGAGTCTTCCACCTCATCGAGGCGATGTCAGCGGTGGCGGGCGATGGCGCCGTGACCGGTGCCCGCCCGTCGCAAAGCTTGGAGCCGGTTTCGGCCTCGTGTATGGTCGGCGATGGGGGCCCATAGCTCAGCTGGTTAGAGCTGGCGGCTCATAACCGCTTGGTCCCAGGTTCGAGTCCTGGTGGGCCCACCAACTTTCCCCGCCCCGCTCAGAGCTCCCGGACGGAGTAGATGTCGTCGGGTGTGTCGAATACCCCGTCAGGGCCTGCGCTCGACACCTTGACCTGGTTGGGGCCAGGGTACTCGACCCGGTAGGTGTGTTGCCAGCGGTCCTTCGAGACGTCGCGCTTGTGGGCGCTGTTGCTCGCGGGCACCCGCATGTTGGCCCGCAGGTAGGCTTCGAATTCCTCGGCCTTGGGCAGCGTGGAACCTGTGATGTTGTCCAGCACGATCATCTTGCTGATCTCGTTGACCTCGCTCTGCACGGCCACAGTGGTCACCTGCTGGATCAGGCCCTTGAGCTTGTCGGCGTTGGCGGCGGCGGCGCCCATCATGATCATCATCGGGAGCAGGCTCATGCGCTGGCCCTCGTGTGCTTGCGGTCTTCGGCCACGGCCTCGATGTAGGTCGAGATCCGCAGGTTGCTGGCCAGGATTTCCCAGAAGGCGCTGGCTTCGAGCCTGAGCAGGCTGCAGGCCTGAAGAGCCCGGACCGTGGCCGTGCGCGGGCCGTTGGAGATGAGCGAGATTTCACCGAAGAAATCGCCCTGGCCGAGGGCGGCCACCGTCTGCTCGTCGCGGATGACCTGGAGGCTGCCGTGCATGACCAGGTAGAAGCTCGGATCCTGGTCTCCCTGGCGGGTCACGACCTGGCCCGACGGCACCTCGATGATCTGGCCCCGCTGCGTGAACAGGTGCAAGGCCTCGCCCGGCAGGTTGCGGAACAAGGGCGAGGAGCCCAGGAAATGGCTCAGCAGGATGCGCGACGACAGCGCCTCGAAGTCCTGCGTGCCGCCGTCCAGCTTGGGAAGCTGGCGGATGACCGTGCCGGGGATCAGCAGCGCCTGCACCGTTTCTTCGGCCACGACGTCGGCGGTGGCCTCCTGGCCTTGCAGGGCCGAGACTTCGCCCAGCACGGTTCCCATGCCCAGCGTGGCCACGGTCACCGAGGCGCCCGAAGCTTCGGCCTTGCGGATGGACACGGTGCCGCCCAGGATCTGGCAGAGGTTGCGGTTGGGTTGGCCCTGCAGGATGAGCCGGGATCCGCGCGGGAAGGTGGCCACCTGGGACAGGCTGACCAGGAAGTCGAGAGTCGACTCGCGGAGGTTCGAAAACAGCGGATGTCCCTGCAGCAGGTGCTTCAGCTTGCGATCCTCATGGGACGTGTTGCGGGATTTCTCCCGCACCAGGAGCGCGCGCAGCTTTTCCAGGGGGTCGCGAAGCGGATCGACCGCGTTCCTGAGCAGGGTGCCGCCCAGGTCGAACAGGAAGTACAGGGCCCAGAGGCTCAGGCTGGTCAGGGTCACGGTCGCCGCTGCCGCGTTGAGGAAGGTTCCTTCGGTCAGTGCGAGCCACAGGTTCGGGAAGTTGCTCTGCAGCACGTCCAGGGCAAAGTAGAGCGAAAGCGAGGCCCAGCTCAGGGCGTACACCGCCCAGGACAGCAGCTTGATCTCGTCCTGCACCTTCTGGCGGTTTCCGAAGCGGGGTAGAAGCGAGCGCTTCTTGAGGTAGGGCAGCAGGTGCACGGCCAGGTGGTCGCGGCTGAAGAGCGAGAACACCTTGTGGGCTTCGCTCTGGAACAGGTAGGGGTTGGCGTCCAGCAGGAACAGGAAGAACGCCAGCGTCTTGATCTGGGGAAACCAGAGTCTCGTGCCCCAGAAGATCTCGGCCACTCCGGCCACGGCCACCGGGGTCAGCCAGGTGGCCAGCTGGAACATGGCGGGCAGCGCGCGGCCCCGGCCCAGGTAGATGGCGGCATCGCTCACCGCGAAATGGCCCGTGAACCGCGAGGAGCGAAGCGCCAGGCCGTAAACCCGCCCCGTCGCCAGGAGCTGCAGGCTCGCCGAAACCAGTGCCTTGGCGGAGAGCAGCAGCCCGGTGACCCCCAGGATGAACAGCACTCCGGCCGCGTTCGAGTCCTTGAGCAGGCCGAACTGGTTGGCCGGCACGAGGTAGTCGTCCGTGGCGAAGGAGAGAAGCGCCAGCACGATCAACAGCAGCGAGCCGCCCCAGAAGAACGCGGGATGGGGGCGACGGATCTGGACCGAGGGCTTGAAAACCCAGGTCATGCGCAGCCGTTCCAGCGCGCCGTGGACGCGGTCAAAGAAGCCCTCGGGGGCGTCTTTTCCGGAATCCAGGCGGTTTTCGCGCGACGTGACCAGGAAGTCCGCGCGCTGCAGCGACTCGACCGTGTGGATCAGGCCGCGGAAAGTGAAGTCCTCCTGATGATGGTGAAGATCGGCCACGATCTCGCTCAGGGTGCGGGATCCATCCAGCCTGGCCACGATCGGGGCAGCCTCCGCGGGCAGCAGGAAGTGGCGATGGGTCGCGATTTCTTCGATGACCAGGCGTGCCCCTTCGGGGTGGAGGGTGCAGGGCTTCAGCCGGGGCCTGAAATTTTCAAGGGACGACATATGGGGAGTATCGGATTTTCAGGCCTGCTTCCTGAGCGTCAGGAAGGGGTCACTTGGGGCTTGATTGTCGCGGCCCAGAAAAATGATGATGGGACCATGGCATCGATCTTTTCCCGGATCCTGGCAGGCGAAATCCCCTCCTACCGCATTCATGAGGACGAGCTGACGTTCTCGTTCCTGGCGCGCGACGCCATCCAGCCCGGGCACACCCTGATCGTGCCCAAGGTCGAGGTGGATCACTTTCTTGACGTCCCGGAGCCCCACTATTCCGCGGTGTTTTCGAACGCGAAGCGCATCGGCCTCGCCATCCAGAAGGCCACCGGTTGCCGTCGTGTGGGCACCTTGATCGCGGGCTGGGATGTGCCGCACTTCCACTACCATGTGGTCCCGATGTGGGATCCGACCGACCTGCGCTTCGACAAGGCCCGCGTGCTGAAGGACGAGGAGTACCGTGCGGTCCAGGGGCGCATCCTGGATGCGCTGAAGGCCGGCGCTCCATGATCCGGCTGGGGCGCAAGGGGCAGAACCTGATCGGGGTGCTGGTCTCCATCGCCCTGGGCTCGTTTGTCATTTATTTGACCACCATCCTGATCGAGCGTGCCAGCAAGCGGTCTCCGGATGAGCGCTTCCGCGTGACGTTGCAGGAATACCGCAATGCCGTCCTGAACCGGATCATGAACGATCCGGAAAGCTGGGCGTTGACCGTCGATGCGGCCGAAAACAACCCCACGCCCGTCTGGCCCAGCCCGCCGGCAGGGGCCCAGATCGGCAACTGGTTCTGGTGCGTGTCCCGGGATGCGGTGACCGGCAAGTTCCGCTCCGAGTCCATTGCAGTCAACGGAGTGACATCACCCCCGGGCGAGTGTCCTTCCCGGGTGCAGCGGCAGCTCCTGGGCAAGGGCAGCACCTTCCAGGCGACCCCGATCCGCCTGCTGACCCGCGCGGGAACCTCCGGCTCTTCGAAAGGGGCGGTGTTTTACGACCCGAACAGCGCCACGAGTGGCCTGACCCTGGATGGAAACCCGTGTGCCTTCGATGTGAACTCGGAGGGAACCTGCGTGCTCAAGCCCTTGGTCGAGCTGGTGGGAATCGAGTGCGACACCGCTCCGTTTGCCGATCCGTCGAAGACCGACGACCCGGCCAGCGTTCACGGCTGCACCCAGCCCAACTTCCGCATCCGTTTGTCGTTCCAGATCAGCAACAAGGCCAAGCGCCTGTTTCCGAACCTGGCGGTGGGCCGCGATTACAATGCCGCGGCCCAGGGCCAGGACAAATACAGCGCGGTGCTCCTGGTCCCGGCTCCGATCCGCCGCGGCTGCTATGCGGACAATCGGGATGGCGGTTCCTGCTCGATTTACGGAGTGGGCGGATTTCGGCCGGGTTGTGTCAGCGGGAACTACGCGTGCACTTGCGAGGCCATCAATTGCATCGAGGGCTCCGCGGCCTGCCCTGGGGGAGTTCCTCCGGCCGGGACACCACTCACCTTGAAGTGCACCTGAGTCGCGGCTCTCGCACGCTGGGGCGACAAAATCCTGGCGAATCGCCGCGGTATCCCGGGGTGAGTCCCATCTGATATAAAGGAGAGATGCCGTTTCTCCAGACCTCCTTGCCCGCTCTCGGGCTCAGGCAATTTCGCGCCGAAGGATGCACCTCTTATTTGGTGCACGACCGCGCGTCGCGCCAGGCGGCCATCATCGATCCCGTGCTGGATCTCCTGGATGCGTATCGCGTCCAGGTTTCCGAGCAGGGCCTGAGTGTCCGTTACGCGCTCGAAACGCATTCGCATAGCGACCACGCCTCGGCGACCCATGCAGTGCGCGCCGAGTTTGGCGCTCAGGTGGGCGCAGTCGCTTCGCGCGGGAACGCGCGGCCCGACCTCGAACTCTGGGACGGCCAGAAGCTGCCGCTCGGGCAGTCCTCGCTGGAGGTGCTGGCGACCCCGGGGCATACGGCCGATTCGGTCTGCTTCAGGCTCGGCAATCTGCTGTTCACGGGGGACACGCTCCTGGTCGGGGGCACCGGGCGATGGGACGCCCCCGATGGGGACCCCGCTTTGCTCTGGAACAGCCTGGACCAGCGGCTCGCGCCCCTGGAGCCGGGCCTGGTTGTCCTGCCGGCGCATGGTTGTTCGGGGCACCTGTTTTCATTGCTGGGCGTGGAGCGAAAGCGGAACCTGGATTGGCTTTCGGGCTCGGCCCAGGAGCTCCTGGAGCGCAAGCGCTCGGAGTTCCGCGATCCGCCGCCCGAGTCCGTGCTGAGGCATCTGGCCTTCAACCATGAACGCGATCCGGATGGGTCCCGGCGCGAGCGGACCTTGGGAGGTGCCTGGGTCTGCGCCGCCGCTTCGCCCGAGGCGGATCCCTTCACGGTGCTGGGTGTGGACAAGTTCAAGAAGGCGCTGGCCCGCCGGGATCCGGCCGCCCTGTTCATCGATGTGCGCGAGGCTTCCGAGTTCGAGGCCCTCCGCATCGCGGGCTCGGTGCAGGTGCCGTTGTCCGAGCTTGGCCTCCGGGTTTCCGAGCTGCGCGCGGCGCCGCGGATCTTCGTGGTCTGCCAGTCCGGTCGACGGAGCCAGAACGCGGCGCAGACGCTCACCTATGTGGGCCACCCGGACGTGGTCCAGCTCAAGGGCGGAATCCAGGCCTGGCAGCAGGCCGGATACGAAGTGGAGACCTCCTCATGAAGATCGCTGACGTGATGGCCGCCCTGGAGCGGCGGGCGCCCTCGGGAACGGCCGAAGAGTGGGACAATGTGGGCCTCCTGGTGGGCGACGCGGAGACGCAGACCTCGGGCGCGGTGGTTTCGGTGGACCTCACCGACGAGGCGATCGATGCCGCGGTCGCCAAGGGGTGGAAACTGGTCGTGAACCACCACCCTTGCATTTTCCCCAGGAGCCGCGGCCTCTCGAAGGTCACCGCGGGCTCGTCGGCGTCCCGGAGGGTTCATCGGGCCATTCAGGAAGGCATTTCTGTCGTTTCGTGCCACACCAACTTCGACCAGTGCTCGCTTGAGGTGGTTCGTGCCGTGTCCGAGGGGCTGAAGGTCGAGGTCAAGGGAAGGCTCATCGATTCCGGCTCGGCTTCGCTGCTCAAGCTGGTGGTTTTCGTGCCCGTGAGCCATGTCGAAGCCGTTCGCCAGGCCATCTGCGCTGCGGGCGCGGGTCAGATCGGCCAGTACGACCGCTGCACGTTCGGGGTCCGGGGCGAGGGCACCTTCCGAGCCGGCCCCGGAACCGAGCCATTTCTGGGCCAGGTGGGCACCCTGGAACGCGCCGAGGAGGTCCGGCTCGAAACCGTGTTGCCTCGGGGCCTGCGTGCGGGCGTGGTCCGGGCCCTGCTTCAGGCCCATCCTTACGAGGAAGTGGCTTACGACCTTTACCTGGTCGAGCAGCGGCCTTCGGGCCAGGGTCAGACCTGGGGCCTGGGTTACGGCTTCTGGGGCGAGCTGCCCAAGCCGAGGTCCTTTGCAGATGTGGCGCGGGATGTTAAGCGTCTCTTCAAGGTTGACGGTTTCTGGGTTTCGGAACCGGTCGCCTCTCGGATTCGCCGTCTGGGCTTCGTGGCGGGCAAAGGCTCCTCGTTTGTGGGAGCCGCGGCCAGCGCGGGTTGTGACCTGCTGATCACCGGCGAGGCCGGGTATCATTCGCAGCTCGATGGCGCCCGTCAGGGTGTGACTGTCCTCGAACTGGGTCATCGCGAAAGCGAGAGGTTCTACCTCTCCACGATGCGGGACTGGCTCCAGGAAGAGGGACTCAAGACGCTGCTGCTCGATGTGCCGACCCAGAAGATCTGGACTGGAGGAAAGAAGTGACTCAAATTCTCTCGCTGCGTGACCAGCTCAAGGCCCTGGAAAACCTCCAGGAACTTGACCTGAAGCTTGACCAGCTCAAAAAGAAGAAAGCCGATCTTCCGGTGGCGCTGAAAGTGCTCGAGGACGCCTTCCTCAAGGCCAAGGCGTCCGTGGATGCCAGGCAGAACTCCCTGCTCGACCTGGAGCGGGTGCGCCGCGAGGCCCAGGCCGCCCTCGAGCTGAGCCGGGATCGTGCGGGCCGCACGGCCGTGCGCCTCGAGAACGTGGCGAACAACACGGAATACCAGGCGGTTTCGAAGGAACTGGAGCAGTTCAACAAGGCCAATGCGGCGCTCGAGGAGCAGATCCTGAAGGCGGGCACCGACATCGACGCCGGCCGTGCCGAGCTGGCCCAGCTCGAAGCAGCTCTCCAGAAGTCCCGCACCTCGCGCGACGACGCGGCTTCCGAGGTCCAGGGCCGGATGGACGGCCTGCAGGCCGAGATCGACAAGCTCGGCGCGGGTCGGGCCCAGTACACCGCGGTGATTGAGCGGCGCATCCTGGGAGGCTACGACCGCCTCCGGGGTTCGCGCGGCGGCGCGGCCCTGGTGCCTGCCGTCAGCGGACGCTGCAGTGGCTGCAACATGATGCTGCCTCCGCAGCAGGCCAACGATGTGCAGCGGGGAACCGCCTTGCAGACGTGCCCCAGCTGCAACCGCATTCTTTTCGCACCTCAGCCCCAGGCACAGGCCTGATCGGGCGACGAAATCAGGAGGATCCACACGGTTTGCGCGGGACGGGCGATCGCTGGTCCAGGGTCACACCTGGGCGGGAGGAAAGTCCGGGCTCCGCAGGGCAAGGTACTGGCTAACGGCCAGGCGTTTCGTGGGTGACTGCGGAGCGACGGAAAGTGCAACAGAAAGCATACCGCCTCGGGCCTTCGGGCCCGCGGTAAGGGTGAAAGGGTGGGGTAAGAGCCCACCGCGCTTCCGGTGACGGAAGTGGCACGGCAAACCCTACCTGGAGCAAGGTCAAATAGGGAGGACGCAGGCTGGCCCGGCCATCTGCCTCCGGGTAAGACTGCTGGAGCTTGGGAGCAATCCCCGGCCTAGAGGAATGATCGCCTCCGCTTTCTCCGGAAAGCGAAGACAGAACCCGGCTTACAGTCCCGCGCATTTTTTCAAAATTCATCCCCTGGTTCTTGCCCCCTGGGTCGGTCGGTGTAGACTCGACCGCTCAGGGGGGATCAGGGGATGAAAAGACTCGATGGGGTCAGGCTGGCCTTTGTGGCGGTGGTTCTGGGTTGGGCGGTTTCCGCGTCGGCGGCGACTCCCGAGCCGAGCTGGACGGTCAGCCGCAGCTATGCGGACGTCCAGAAGTTCATGCGCGACCTGGTCGCCAAATACCCGGCGCGGGTACAGCTTTTCACGCTGACCCTCAATGATGCCGGCCAGGAGGTCCAGGGGCTGAAGATCGGCGACGGACCGACCCACAACCTGCTGGTGGCGACCCACCATGGCAACGAGTACGGTTCGACCGAGGTGGCCAAGGCTTTCGCGGCTTCGGTGGCGGATGCCCCGCTCCAGGGCCAGACCCTGTACGTCATCCCGGTGCTCAATATTCCGGGCTACAACGCTCGCAGCCGCTGGGAGCCGCTGCAGGGCCGCTCCACCGACCCGAATCGCGACTACCCGGGT
>CANFHS010000016.1 GCA_947446835.1 Bacteriovoracaceae bacterium | reverse complement strand
TGGAACACCTGGCCGAGCTGCCTCAAGGGATGGACGATTAACTAACAGTCACCCAGGGAATCAGCGCCTTAGGGAGCAGGCGGGCGCCGAGACGCCTCACGTCCTCCTGAATTTCCGGCTCAAACGCACGAGAAGTAACCAATATGGCGCGCCTGGAGAGCTGATATTCCTCGATCATCATGACCCCCGTTACGCCTGTACCTGGGAAATCGTGATCGATCAGAAACATCGAACTCTCTCCAAATCTCTTCTCATCTAGAGCACCCAGAAACTCCCCAGGATTCGAGAAACATACCAACTTAGAATTAGGTGACGACCCTACCAAACTAGACCATCTAGCTTCCCACGCCCCCAGAACACTTGGATCGTCATCTACGGCGACGGTCCATTCGACGAGGCTCGCAGGAAGTGCGTCGCAAAACCATTGCGGCGCAGGAGCAATTGGAAAGACCAGAGATGCTCGCGTCCCTTTTCCGGGATTAGAGTCAAAACTCAATCTTCCACCAGCAGATTCAGCAATTTTCTTGGCGTGCCAGACTCCTAAACCACTTCCGGATTCATGGCTCTCCTTGCCCACGGAAAAGCCCCGTTCGCCGAGACGGGCAAGAACCTCTGGACCCATCCCGATCCCGGTGTCCGAAACCTCAAGCCCCAAAAACCCAGCTCCGTCAGCCACGGGCTTGCCAACAACGACAGAAATGGTCCCGTTTCCAGCACTAGCCTCGATCGCATTCCCAATCAAATTACTGAGTAAGCGAGCCAATTCCGCAGAGGGAGGCTCCACGAAAGTGCCCCAATGGCCACCTACGACATCGAACCTAAAATTTAGCGCTCCGGCGCCCCGATTAATGTACTTCTTTTCCTGAAACACCTCCTGCGCCACCAGCGCAAGTGGCATCCTCCTATTTCCCCGGGCACCCGAGCTTGCTTCACCCGGCTCATGGGGTTGAGCTACCTGAGCTTTCCCTCGCCCAACCAGATCCGAAGCAATTTCACGTATCCTCCCGATTGCGCTTCGCGCTAAATCTCTAACGTCCTCCGGAACCCCCGTAAGGTTCTGCTCTAGCAACCCGAGGGCAGCCAACGGTGACCGAATATCATGGGCAACCTGATGGACCACTCTTGCCTCGGCCTCTTGAGCAGCACGCTCGCGCTCGGCACGTACCGCTCGAACAAGATCAGCTTGAAGATCAATCAGCTCGCGAATCCTCAGATCACCGGACTCCAACAACCCAGACTGAAGAGGAAGCACCAGGTTCTTCTTGAGCCGCCTCGAGGAAAACCAAATCAGGGCGGAGGAGAAGAAGGTAAAAATAAGAAGAAAAACGGGTCCACGCAAAACATCCCAAGACGCCCATGCACGCGGAACAGCAAAAACCAGATCAACACCAGCACTACCGGAAAGAGGAAACCTCAAGAGCTCTTCCTGAAGGCCCAAGGCTGGATCGCATCCCGCATACAGGGCAGGGTATTGAATCAATGGACTACCAGCTTTACATACAGCCGCCCACTTTGCCTCTGATTGGCGCATACCGAGGACCAAGACAGACTCTATTAGCGCGACGTCTTGCTTTCTAGCTGCCAGATCAGAAATTGCAGCGACGCTATTAAAAAACCTCTGACGATTCTCCTCGTTGCGCCTCACCACCTCAACTGCGCTCACAAAGAGTACAGACGCGAAGACCGTCGCCAGCAAAGCCAGCGGCAACCCTAAGTTCCTGGAAATCCATCGCCCTAAAGCCAAAGGACCAGAGTCATTCGGCAGGCGCAAACTGGTAAACCCCAAGATCATCGCGGTCCATTGACTTCTGAAGAAACTGAACTTTTCGAGGATTAAAGACCGTCGCCTCTGCAACCAACCCAAGCTGAATAATCCGCGCTTGTTTTAGCAAATCACTAGCGAGAGCCTGCGAGGCTGAATTCGTATCCCCATTGGCAATCCCGCGATCAATTAGACCAAGCGCACGACCAAATGGACTCCCCTCCCCCAACATCCTAGAAAAGAGAACTCCCGCTGGGTCTACAAGAGGGCGAACCGCTGATATTTCCACACCTGGATAACCCGCATAAACAATGAGCAGGTCTGCATTTTCTCCAGACTTGAACGCCGCTCTCACCCGTCCGACGTCCCAGTCTTTTCTTTGGTGCACGCGAACACCCCACCCGGCCAGTTTCGCAATGAGCCAATCAGCCCCAGGAACGTAACTAGAAACAACGAGCGGCTTAATACGCGTGCGCTCGATAAGTCTTTCAAGATCACGCTTAACAAGCACAGGTTTGCCTGAATTCGAAAGCCTGCCCGGTGAAAACTCAACGAAGAACTGTCTGTCCCGCAGAAAAAACGGCTTTGAGAGCGCTGGCGGTAGCTCCGGCAAGGACAGGGCGTCATCAAAAATCGCTTCGAGCACACGTCGGAAAGCTAGCTTCGAAAGCACACGGCCGGAACGAGAATTGAAGACTGCAACAAGCCTTCGGGAGGGCAGCCCGGTCACAACAACCGCTTTGCCCCTGTCATACGAGCCTGGACGCCACATACTCCCGTCCGCTAGGGAGATAATATCCACGACACCCTCGTCAAAAGCCACCTTGGCTGAAGCTTGGGTATGCAGGTGAAACTCAATCCACGGGAAACCGTCCTTTTCCTCTTCCGATTTCCTCTCCAGCTTAACGAGCTTTTCTTGAGAACTAATTAGGCGATAATCTCCGGCACCGATAAAGCCGTCGCTTTTGTCAAACTTGAACACCGGCAACCTGCACTCGGTAAGGAAATCAGGGATCTTTCTCAATGGACGACTGAACTCCACCCGGAGTGTTTGTTCTCCAATGGACTTAAAACCAGCCAAATATCGATATTTCTTACTTAAAAACTCCCGCGCACCCAGCACATCGCGAGCGACCTCTTCAAGATCTCCTCGACCCTGAGAACTGTCTAATTTCTTCAAGAGTAATTTTTCCCACGCGCTCTTGATATCTTTCGCTCTTACGGGAGACCCATCTTCAAAGCGGCGCCCATCATCGAGAAGGAACTCGACAGACTTACCATCCGGAGCAAACGCCCATTTTGAGGAAATAGCGGACCAGTACAACCCTGTTCCGCCATCATTAATCAGGCATGGAAACACTAGCCTTGAGACCAAGGCCGTGGCCACCGTAAGCTGATCGGAACCTGGGTAGATACTCCCCCAAGGCCGTGTAATGGCAACTTTTAGGCCGCCGGGCGCTGACCTGTACACTAACTTGGGAACCCGAAGGGCTACGATCGTTAAGACCAATCCAAAGGCTAGGGGGCTCCAGCTTTTCAGTCTCACGAAGCGAACCTAACGCGCCTAAAAGACTGTCCAAGAGTATAGACGCGATAGAGACCGGCAGCAAAACTCACCAGTCCAAAAACCCACAGCCGGTCAATCAACACGTAAGAAACAAGGATGTGCCCGACCAACTCGCCGAGCTCTTCGATTGCCGTCACAGTGGCCATTGTCCGACCCTTAGCGCCTTCCTGGGCCTCCTGGAAATACTTCACATTCAAAAGCGTTCGAGTGCTCTGGTTGGTGAGAGCAAAAATACCGCTCGATAGAAGGATTTGTGGACCCACAACAAAGGTTGAGTACAAAGACGAGAAGCACGCCCCAAATGAAAACGAGACAAGAACACTATCGGATGGAACCTTACGAGTAAGGAGCCACTTGCTAAAGAAACCACCCAAGAGCCCGATAATTGGCATCGCGCCCCAAAAGAACGATGCAGTATCTACCGGGGCATCAGCGAGTAGACGGTTGAGATTAAAGTTCACCATCGGAACCCCAAGAAGCCCTGTGACAAACATGAGCAATGCACGAGAGGCCGGAGTTTCCTTGAAACACTTAAGAATGTCCCGAAAAGATGGCTCTGGGTTAGATGCTGTTTCGACCGCCTTATGGTCCTGAATTCCGACAAAAAGAAGTGATGTCACGACAAATGTCGCCACATTCAAAAGCAGAGCCGCATTCCCCAGCGTTTGAAACAAGAATGGCCCAGAGGACATTCCGAGAACTTTAGCCGCAGCCAAGACGAGCTGCCGGTTTGTTGCGGATATGGCGACACCCGAGTCAGCCGGTGTACTGAGAAACCATACGCTTTCAGCGTTTGATCCGACTGCGCGAACCCCAAAATAAAAAAATAAGACCAAAAGTAATACAGGGTGGCCAGCTTGCCCTTGTCCGCTTGCTGCCAGGACCAAAAGTAGAAGCGCCGCAGAAGAAAGTTCCGCCCAAATTGTGATCTTCTTTTTTGAGAATCGATCAGTGAGCTGGCCGCCAATGAGAACGAATAACAGCGTGGTAAGTGAGGAAATCAGAAAGAGGTCACCTAGACGGGATTGATTTCCAGACTGCTGGGCCAACCAGACCGGAAGACCGGTCCAGGTCATCGAAAACCCGAAAGTGCTAATCAAGGCGATCCAAAGAAACTTCCGGGCCTCGGTCATGTTCACCCCCCCGCCATCTCCTGGCCAAAATGTAAACGAATCAACTCTAGAGTTAACGCCTCGCTTTTAATCAACGCGGCCAAATGACGCGGATGAAGTGGCGTATGGTGAATAAACTTCCCGAAAAGGCGTTTGCAGTCTCGCGAGTACTTCGCCGTATCCAGAATGTGAGCATGCCACAGCTCATCAACCGCGCTCACTGGAGACAACCTTAGGTGCGGATAAGTGGCCTTCAGTGAAAGAAAGGCTTTGTATAACGGAACTACTGCTTCCCAGTAAGCTGCGGGAAGATTTCCTGTTGCCGAGAGGCGCTCCACAACTCCTTTAAGGGAAAGGCGGCCGCACTTAATCAACGGACGCTTTCGAAATTTTGGACGGGTCCTAGTTTTAGGCCCCATTAGAAACAGGTCGGTTTGCCACCATCTCGAGCGGCCGTCCAAGTAAGCAAGGGAGTCTTCTGATTATGCTTCTTGGCCGGTTTCTTCGGGGCCTTTTTCTGAATGAGAATTTTCATGCTGACGCGGCTACCGGAAGTAACGCGCAATGTCAATTGTTGACTTAAACGATTTAATTTCTCTCGGCTCATAGAGATGAAATTATAAAAACTGTGCTAAACCAATGACCTATACCATGACTTCACTCCGAACCTGCCCCAATCCAGGCCGATCCTCCGGACCGTTCTCCAAACTTCTTCGGGGTTGGGCGCCCCTTCTTTGCATCACCGTTTCCGGCTGCGCGGCCGGCACCGCGCCGGTGTCCCAGTCCGCGGCGACCGCCACCGCGGTGGCTCATCACCCTCCCCGTGCGGGCCGGGCCACGCCGCTCCAGCAGCGCGAGGCCGAAATCCGTGCCCAGCAGGTTTACCGCATCAACACCCGGCTCTGGTTCGGGTTCGACGGCTCCGACGACGACTACGACGGCCGCGCCGTGCTCCACTTCGACCTGAGGCCGGGCGCCGACCAGGCCAGTCCCGAGCTGTTCATCGACTTCGACGGCGGCCAGGTGCAAAGCCTGCGCATCAACGGCTTTCCCGTGGCCGAACCCCGCACCCGCCACGACGGCAGCCGCATCCGGCTCCAGGTGTCCGAGCTGCTGCCGCACTCCAACAAGGTCGAGATCACCTTCACGCATCCTTACTCCCACAACGGCAACGGCCTGCACCGGTTCGAGGATCCGGTCGACCACGAGGCCTACCTCTACTCGGACTTCGAGCCCTACAACGCGCGCCGCATGTTCCCCTGCTTTGACCAGCCGGACCTCAAGAGCACCTATGAGCTGACGGTCGAGACTCCCGAAAACTGGCAGGTCATCGCCAACACCGAGGAGCGCGAAGTGGCCACGGTGGACGGCCACAAATCCTGGCAGTTCCCGCCGTCGCCGCTGTTTTCGACCTACGTGTTCGCGCTCCACGCGGGGCCTTACGCCAGCTGGAGCTCCAACGCCCAGGGCATCCCCATCCGGCTGTTCGCCCGCCAATCGCTGGCCCAGTGGGTGGACTCTGCCGAATGGCTGGACGTGACCCGCAAAGGCCTGCAGTTCTTCCACGAAAAATTCGGGGTCCACTACCCCTTTGCCAAGTACGACCAGATCCTGGTGCCCGACTTCAACGAGGGCGCCATGGAAAACGTGGGCGCCGTGACTTTCAACGAGGACATGGTGTTCCGCTCCAAGGTCACCGAAGACGTCCGCCGGCGCCGGGCCGACACCATCCTGCATGAGATGGCCCACATGTGGTTCGGCAACCTGGTCACCATGCGGTGGTGGAACGGCCTGTGGCTGAACGAAAGCTTCGCCACCTTCATGGCCGCCTGGGCGACCGACCAGACCACCCGCTTCCGCGACTCCTGGCAGGGTTTCTTTGGCCAGAAGCAGGGCGCCTACTGGGCCGACCAGCTGGTGACCACGCACCCCATCGAAGGCGAGGTGGCCGACACGGATGCGGCGTTCGCGAACTTCGACTCCATCACCTACGGCAAGGGCGCCGCGGTCCTGAAGCAGCTGCGCTTCTGGGTGGGCGACGCCGCCTTCCTGAAAGGCCTGAACCAGTACTTCACCGATCACGCCTTCAAGAACACCACGCTGGCTGACTTCATCGCGGCGCTGGCCAAGTCCTCAGGCCAGGACCTGGCCCGGTGGCAAAAGCTCTGGCTGCAGACCGCGGGCGTGAACACGGTCGAGGCGCGGTGGGAATGCACGGATTCCAGGCTGTCGCGCCTGACCCTGGTCCAGGGCGGCGACTCCACGAATCCGCTGCGGCCCCACCGCACCCAGGTGGCGCTCTATACGGGTTCCCGTGCGCAGCTCAAGCGCTCGGCCCTGATCCCGGTGGCCTACGAGGGCGCCGAGACCGAGGTACCTGAAGCCAAGGGCAAGGCCTGCCCGGCCCTGGTGTACCCGAACCACGACGACCAGGATTACGTGAAGGTGGTGCTCGATCCGGTGAGCCTGAAGAGCGCGACCCAGTCCCTGTCGAAGCTCCAGGATCCGTTCGCCCGCCAGATGCTCTGGTTCACGCTCTGGGAAATGGTCCGCGACGGCAAACTCGCCGCCCCCGACTACCTGGCACTGGTCGAAACGCATTTGCCCGCGGAAAAGGAATTCCCGGTGCTGCGGGGAGTGATCCGCGCAATCACTGGCCGTGCCCTCACCGACTCCTCGGCCCTGCGATACCTGACGCCCTCCGAGCTGCCCCAGGCAATGCTCCGGGTCGAGGCCCTGCTGCACCAGATGCGGGGGCGGGCCAAGGCCGGCAGCGACCTTCAGCTCACCCTGCACAAGGCCTGGCTCCGGGTGGCGAGTTCGCCTGCAGCCGTGAAGGAAGCCCAGGAGCTCCTGGACGGCAAACGCAAGATCGCAGGCCTGAAAATCGAGCAGGACCGCCGTTGGGAGCTGGTGCACCTGCTCGCCCTGAACGGCGCGCCGGACGCCTCTGTACGCATCGCCGAGGAAAAAAAGCGCGACGGCACCGACCTGGGAATCCACGCGGCCATCGCGGCCGAAGCGGCGATCCCCAAGGCCGAGTCCAAGGAGCAATGGCTCAAGACGGTGCTGCGCAAGGGACTCCGCCTGTCCCAGCTGCGCGACGCCATGGGAAGCTACCACCACCTGGGACAGGAGGCCTTGAGCGAACCCGCAGCCCAGGCTTTCTGGCAGGAGCTTCCGGCATTGGCCAAGTGCGAGGAAGCCGAGTTCACCACGGCGTTCGCACACGCCATGTACCCGGGCTTTTGCGATGCGGACACGGTGACCCGCACCACGCGCCTCATCGACTCGGCCAACCTGCCGTTCGCGGTGACCAAGGCGCTTCGCGAAGGCCGCCAGGAGGTCGAGCGCTGCATCCGGAACCGCGCCGTGCCCCGGACTCCCGCTTCAGCCCCGGTCCGCGGCTGAAGCCCAGGGATTTCAGCGCGCGGTTCCTGGCTTGGGCTCAGCTTCGGAATCGTCCTCGTCCGGGTCGGGCCTCCCGCCGAAGAGGAGCTGCGCATAAAGGCGCATGACGAAGCTGAGGTCATGCTGGAAGATGGTGCGTGAGGTGTGCCCCGAGGTCACGATATCGATCACTGCCGGCATCGAAATCGTGAGCATGTACAACTTCCAGGAATTCAAGGGCGAAACCTGATTCCGGATCACATCGACCAGGGCGTATTCGTGGACCTTGCTCAACTCGGCCACGAATGACTCCTTGTCCAGCTCGGCGTGCCGAAGGGACGCCTCGGTGATGTGGAGAAGCTTCAGCTCGGCCTCCCGGTCCCGAAGCCCCACTTTCCAGAACCGCTCATCCTGGGCCAGCTCCAGCAGGTAGGCCCGGTCGGCCTGGAGTTGCCCCAAGGCCGATGCCCGCTCCGCGTCGGTCAGCGTCGGGTCGTCGAAGAGGTCAAGGACTTCCCGACCCAGAGTGCCGTCGATGCCCATCCGGTATTCACGGATCCGGGTCGACTTGGCGCGGGCCTGACGGTCGAATGAGTTGGGCTTGGACAGGATCTCGATTTCCCGCCGCAGCTGCCTGAGCAGCTCCTCGCGGCGCGCTGCGGGAATCCGACGCGCCAGTTCCCACTGGGCGCCCATGGCACGCGTTTCGAGGTGCCGACGAATCAGAGGTGAGAGCGGCGGGCTGATGAGGAAACTGAGCTCGATGCTGCTGAACTTCATCATGGCAATCCAGGGCAGCGGACTGGTGTTGCGGTGTTGGGCGTGCTCCAGCTCGTGGAACAGGACCACGAGGTCCCGGATGTGCGAGTTCCCCCGGGGCAGGTAGGTGACCCGGTTGGTGAGGGCGTTGTAGTGCGTGCGGAACTTGCCGAACATGAACCGGCCCACGGTCTTGCTGTAAAGTCCCTGCTGAGCCTGGGCGTCCTGCAGCACCCGGCGCATCAGGTAGCGGGTCACGGGATGCGCTTCGTCCAGACGGGCTTCGACCATGGCGTCAAAGAGCGCCTGGGTCTGCTCGACGCTGGTCAGGGCCGGGTCCTCGACAATTTCGCGGAAGCGGGCCTCGGCCTCCGGCGAAAACTCCCAGACCGAGAAGTCCGCCACCTTCTTGTCCAGAAACTCAAGCTGCCGATCGGCATAGGCGCGCACGCACTCGGGCACCAGCCTGGACGGCAGGCCGGCACCTTGCGCCGGAACGCCCGGGGCCAGGACCAGGGGCAAGAACAGGAGCGCGGGCCGGGCCCAAGCCAAGGCACGCATGCTCAGCCCCGCTTCCTGCGGCGGCGGCGGACAGCCAGCCCCACGCCGGCGGCCGAAGCCGTGAAGAGCCCGGAACCCGCGCCCCAAATCGCTTCGGGACGGACACGGTAGCGCGAGCTCCGCCGGTCAAACGCCAGAAGTCCCAGGCTCTGACCCGTCATCTCGCGGACCGCGAGCTTGAGGTCCTCGGGGTTCAGGTTACGACCCAGAAGGATGCGCCGGACGGCGCCCTGGGCGTCGATCCAGTACAGCGCGGTGCCATGTTCGAACATCTGCGCGCGCGGGTCCCAGGCAAAGCGGAAGCCCAGGCGCCGGGCGATGTCCGGACCCGCGCTCCCCTGCCCTACCCGGAACTCCAGGGACTGGGCGCCGGGGAAGCGCTTCGAGTAGGAGGCCTTCTTCTGCTGGGCCAGCTCGAGCGTCTCGCGCGCGTCGAACGACAGGAACGCCACACGCACGTCCTGCCCCGGCACGATGCCGGCTTCCTGGAGCACCTGGAGCGTGCGGTTCACGATCACGCTGCAGGTGGCCGGGCAGTTGAAATAGATCAGCCCGAGCAGGAGCGGCTTTCCGTCCGCCAGGTATTGACTGAAGGAAACGGGCTGCCCTTCGGGGTTCTGGAGGGCCAGACCCGACCAGTCGGGGCGTTGCCCGGTGGTATCGGCAACCCAGACTTCAGGCGCCGCAAGCCCGGACCTCGCTCCGCACAGAAGACCCAGGGCCAGGCACAGTAAAAATAATCGATTCATGGTTGAATATTGAAATACTGCGCCCAGTTTTCAATGCAAGGACCAACCGTCATCGGAGCGCCCACTTTGACGTTCCAGGGCTGCTTGTCCTTGGCAATTCCCACGCAAAGTCCCGGGTCGGCACCTCCGGTCAGGATCAAGCCCAGACCGGACGTGGTGAAGAGCTGGGAAAGCTGGGTGGCGTCGCAGGCCACCATCGCCACCGAACCCACGCGGTTGGTCGGGTCAACGCTGCCCGACGCCTGGGCGACCCCTTGAGCCTGAAGGCAAAGGCCCGTGCCCTTGTGCTTGAACAGGCGCGCGGCGTCCCCACTCACTGCAGCGACATCCACTTCCTGCAGGTCCCAGCGCTGGCCGGCCGAACCATCGCACTTCTCGAGAACGGCTCCTGCTCCCAGGCAAAGGGGCGTTGCCGAATCGGAGCCGTAACGCATCACGATCTGCGCGTTGCTGTAATCCACCAGCGAGCGGACGTTCCCCCCGGAGGATGGACCCGGGGCCACGCCCCCGCCCGTCCCCACCCCGGTGCCAGTTCCCGTTCCGGTGCCGGTCCCAGTCCCGGGACTCTGGGAAGAGCTTCCGCCTCCCCCGGTTCCAGAGCCAGTGGCCGTCCCAGTTCCAGTTCCAGTGCCCGCGCCCGTCCCGGTTCCAGTTCCCGTGCCGCTGCCCGAAACATTCGGGCTTCTCGCCGCGACGTCCAGCCTGGAAACAGTGGCGCTCCCGGTGCAACCGGTGGCCAAGACGGCCGCGACCATCCAGATCATTTCCCGCATGGCGTTCCTCATGGCTTCACCTTGAACCGTACCGGCGGGTTGGGTTCGTTTCCGCTTTCAGTCCACATCAGGCCTCCGTGATTGCCGCCGTTGCCGTCAAATCCGCGGAAGCTGTCCGGCTTTCCACCGTCGGACACCGTATGCGAGGTGGCCAGGACCTGGAGCTGATGTTCCAGTCCGTCGCCTGCAAATCGGGACACATCGATGGAGTACTTCTGGTTGGTCCGGGGAGGCGGGACCTGGTCCTTGCCCCAGAGGTCCTTGGTTTCAACCAGCTGGCCGTCGATCAGCACGTCGATTTTCCGGATTCCCAGGAATCCGCCCGAGGCATTCGTGGTGGCCGCCGTATCCACGCTCACTGCGAAGGTCAGCGGAGACTGGACTTCGACCACTGGAACCAGCGGCTGCTGGCCCGCGGCTCCGCTTTGGTACCCGATCGAATAAATGTCACCCGAGATCAGGTCCTCCCGCAGGCCGGTGAACGGATTGGTCGGGTCGGTGAAAGGGCCCAGGGCCGTGTAGTTGACCCGCGGTCCCCAGCTCCAGAGCGTGGGCATGCCCCAAAGCAGATTGCCACCCCCGGCGGCCACGTAAGGCTGCGTGTAGGAGGGGGCACTGGCCACCGGGAACTCGAACTCGGCATGCAGGTTGTTCACCCCGCAGCCCAGATTCTGGACCTCCAGCGTGTTCGCCCCGACCTTCAAGGCTCCGTCCGGAAGGTCCAGGACCATCGAGAACGGGATGGTCGCACCCACCAATTGGGCGAGCGCGTAGTCCACTCCGGTCTGGGCCTTGGCCACGGCCACCGGGTTCGGGATCTTGACGGCCACCGCGTTGGGGGTTCCCGCATTCACCACGACCTGGGCGGTATCCGTGAAGCTGGTGCAAGGATTAGAGTTCCCCAAGCCCTGCGTTCCCGGTCGCTGCAGGGTGAAGCGCAGCCTGCGGGAAACCGCTCCCGCCAGGGAATCCGGGATATTCAGCGTCGCCGTGCCCTGGCCCGAACCCGGATACAGGCGGTCATTGCCGTTGTCCGAAACCTTGTAATTGTGGACCGCCATCTGGGGCGCCGGTCCGTCGAAACCGAAGTTGTCCCAGTGCAGGAAGGACGTCACCGTGTCCCCCGCCTTGGCCGTGTTGTAGCTGAAGGTCAGGAAGTGAAGCTGCGCCTTTTCGAAGGGCAGCGCATAGGTCGATTCGCCCACCAGCTTTCCGTCGATGAACACGCGCTGACGGGCCGGAGACATCCGGACTTCCCAGTGCCGCTGCAGGTTGGGCAGGCGCCGGAAGCCCTTGGAGTTCTGGAGAGTCAGAGTGGTTCCGATCGAGCCGTTCGGGTTGAAGAACTGCAGGAGGAGGGTCGAATCTCCCTTGAAGGTGATGCGGAAGTAGCTGCCCGGGAAACGCGGATTGGCGTCGGCGTCGACCGTATCGCGGCCCTGCAGATCCACCCCACCCGCGTTGAGACGCGCATCAAAAACGTCCAGGTACCATTCGTCGCGACCGCTCCCGACGCCGTCCATGTCAAAGACGATCCGGCGCTCCTGCCCTCCGGTCATGTCCAGGATGGCCCGCGGACGCGACATGATGGGCGCACGGTCGTTCGTGCAGCTGCTGACCGCACTGTGCGCATGGAACTGGGTATTGATGAAGGAACCGTTGTAGTCGAGGCAGGTGTTGATCCCGAAAGCCGTGTTCCACTTGAGCTCGTCGAACGATCCGGCCCCGAGATTGAAATCATCGAAGAACGCCGTCATCTGCTTGCGCAGCCGCTCCACCCGGCTCGGATCGGGACGCATGACCAGCTTCACGGGCTCGGAGAAGCTTCCGTCCATGTCCACCGTGTAGACTTCCAGGTCGTAGGTCTTGGCGTTGTCCAAAGGCTGGATGTCGAACTCCTCGAAGGTGAAGACCTTGGAGTTCGTGAAATCGGTCGCCGACTGTTCCTTCCACCGAAGGTAGAAGCCGGCCACGCGTTCCGGCCCCAGAAGCCTTTCTCCGAAGCTGTTCGATGACCAGGGGAAGTTGGCTTCGCAGCCATAGGTACCACACAGGTACCCTTGGCCCTCGTTGATGACCACCCGCACGCGATGGTCGTCCGGCACCAGGTTCACCGCTTTGGGCTTGGGCACGGCCGGATTGGGCAGGGCCCCCGGCCGGATCAGGAAGGTGCCGCCCGCGGGCGCGGACCCCGCAAGCACCGCGGGACCGCAGAACTCGGGCCCGGCCGCCTGCTGGAACGCGTTGTTCGCGTTCGCACCCAGGCGCTCGGCCAAGGAACTGCTCCTGGAGCAGCCCGCGATCGCCACCAACGCCACGAGTAAAAGCCCATGTCCCCGCTTCATCCGCAACACCCCTGCCTTCCATTATCCAGGTACGTTCAGACCGGGACAACTGGGTCGCGAGTGACACACTGAAAGGCAAAAAAAACGGGTCTCAAACCCTCAATTCGAGGCTCACCGGGCAGTGATCCGACCCGCGGGTGCTGGCGTGGATGTCGGCGTTCTTGACCCGGTCGTAGATCGCGCGGCTCACCACATGGTAGTCCAGGCGCCACCCGATGTTCTTTTCCCGGACCCCGGGACGGTAGCTCCACCAGGTGTAGGCACCCGCCAGGCCAGGGTTCTGCTCACGGAACGTGTCCACGAACCCCGCCTGCAGGAACTCCTCCATCCAGGCCCGTTCCTGGGGCAGGAACCCCGCATTGTTCTCGTTCTGCTTCGGATTGCGCAGATCGATCTCACGGTGGGCGATGTTGAAGTCCCCGCACAGGACGACCGATTTTCCGCGCTCCTCGAACGAGCGGCAAAAGCGCAGCATCTCGCGGCAGAACATCAGTTTGTAGGGCAAGCGCGTGTGTTCGCGCTGGCTGTTCGGGAAATAGGAACTGATGACCGCGAAGTCGGC
Source organism: Bacteriovoracaceae bacterium (assembly GCA_947446835.1). Taxonomy (GTDB): domain Bacteria; phylum Bdellovibrionota; class UBA1018; order UBA1018; family UBA1018; genus CANFHS01. The sequence goes on along the minus strand of CANFHS010000016.1, from coordinate 3,039 downwards.
GTATTCGGCGGCCAGGACGCGGCCCTCCGCATCCACTTCGGGAACTCCCATGCCAGTGTGGACCCTCAAGGGTTCCTGGCGCGAGTAGATGGCCACCCCGCTGTAACCCGGCTTCTGCGCCGGATGCCAGAACGAGTGGTACCCGAGCGGGTTGACCAGGGCTGGCTCCAGCTGTTCGGGAGTCGCCTTGATTTCCTGCAGGCAAACCACGTCCGCCTGGACGCCGTCCATCCAGCCCAGGAAGCCCGCCTTCTGGGCCGCCCGGATCCCGTTCACGTTCCAAGAGACGATCTTCTGGGGAATGTCAGCCATCACAGGATCCCTTCACGCGGCGGGTAGCCCGACTTGTTCCAGGACTTCTCGATGGTCGAGAGCTTGTCCTGGATGCCCGTGATCCGCGAAGTCGTCTGTTCGACCAGGGTCTTGAGCTCGGGCTCGAACACCGGCAGATCCGCGGGCGGCGCCAGGGCAGCGGTCTGCACGTCGTGCAGGCGGCTCAGGCTCTGCCAGGCCAGGTACACCTGCTCATACAACGGGCCGTAGAACACCTTGCCCATGGCGGCGCCGGGCTTGAACATGTCCCACTTGCCCGCGTCTTCCGAAAGATCCTGGGCCCACTCCTCGTGGTACTCGCTCCACGCCCTCTGCCGGGCTTCACCCGAGGTCTTCTTCAGCAGCCTTTCGAAGGTGCTGCGGGTTCCTGCCAGCTGGCGGCCCAGCAATCCCGTCCAGTCAGCCAGCTCGCGCGCTTCCGAGGCCGCCTGCTCCCTGAGCTTGGCGTGGTAATCGCGCAGCAGCGAGCTGTAGGTCTCGTCGCGCAAGCCACCCAGCACCGTGTAGATCTTCTTGCCCAGGATGCGACGGCCCTGCGGCACACCGGAAACCGGCTGCACTGTGGGGCGTGCCATGACATCCAGAGCCTTGGCCGAAGCAGCCGGCTGATCCGAGCCCGCATCCACCACGTAAACCAGGTACTGCCCCGCTGGAATGGCCGAGCCGTCCTTCATCCGGATGGGCGGCGTGCGGCCCGAACGTTGGGCCACCGCGATGGGGTACACCAGGTCGAATTCGATCTCGTTGAGCAGGGTGGGCCCGATGCCATGCACCCGGACCTCAAGGCGGGTGCCTTCAGGAAGATTCGTGGCCATGAAGGCGGCGGGTGCCCCAGCATTCTGGGTGGCCAAGGCGACGGCCAAGGCCGGCCCCTCGCGGCTCAAGCTCTGGCTGGCGGCCTGCAAAAGCTCCTGGTTTTCTTCCTGGCCCAGCTCCTCGACCTTCGGCACCGGGGGAAACCATTTGTCCCAGTAGCCAAAGAAACTGGCATAGGCGCCCCCAGCAGCCAGACCCACGGCCAGGATGGCTGCGGTCATGCGCGCCGGCCGACCCCGCTGGACAGTTTGCGCTTCGGGCGTCAGCAGGGTGGGAGCCGGGGCATCCGCTTCCTTCGCCTTGCGGGGACTCCGCTTCTTGGGCGGTTCGACCTCTTCGGGACGGATCTCGATCAACGCCCCCAGGTCGGCTGGGGCAGGCCCGGCGGGCGCCACGGCCAACGGCCGATTCAGCTCCGGCACGGCCTCGATACGCTGCCAGGTTTCCATGCCCTCGCTCCAGGCAAAATCCTGGAGAGTGGCGGATCCCCGGGCCAAGCGCACCTGAACGTCTTCCAAGGTCATGGGCCCTTCTTGGGTGCCCTGGATGTGCACGAACCACTTGCGTTGCATGAGGTCGGAAGACTAGCAGGGAGTTGACTGAAGCTCCAGCGCCCCTTACACCCTCCGGGAATGGCGCTCACTCATTCCAAAGCCTCCACTCCCGGCTCCCCCCTTCCCGAGTTTGACCTCCCTGGCACCGACGGCCAAAGGTGGAAGCCTGCCGACTTCCAGGGCAAGAAAGCGCTCCTGGTCATTTTCATGTGCAATCACTGCCCGTACGTTGTCGCCGTCCAGGACCGCATCGTGGCCCTGAGCCGGAATCTGGGCCCCCGGGGTCTGGCCGTTGTGGGCATCAATTCGAACGATACGACCCGCTACCCGGCCGATTCGTTTGAAGCCATGAAGGTCCGTGCCCAGGAAAAGGCTTACGACTTCCCCTACCTCTGGGATGAAACCCAAGGCGTGGCCCGCGCTTTTGACGCAGCCTGCACTCCCGACCCGTATTTGTACGAAAACACGCCCCAGGGATTTGTGCTTCGCCACCGGGGGCGCATCGACGACGCCCTGGCCGCCGGCATCGATGCCCTGCTGAGCGGACAGCCACTGCCTGCCCCCCTGAATCCCTCGATGGGATGCAGCATCAAATGGAAAAACTGAAAGCTGACTGGTTTTCCCAGGGCTAGGCAAGCTTTTCCGATTTCCCGGATTCCACTCTTCGTCCACCCTGAAGAGATGAAAAATCTTCGCCCCACCCTCGGCCTGGCTCTTTCCCTCCTGATCGCCACCAGCATCCAGCCCTCGGCCTGGGCCAAGGACGAGCACCACGCCACCGCGGCCACCACCGGTGTTTCGCCGCACGAGGCGCACCAGAAGCTCATGGAAGGCAACCAGCGCTTTGTGGACGGCAAATCCTCGCACCCGCGCCAGGACGTGGCACGCCGGAGCGAACTGGCTTCGGGCCAGACGCCGCACACCATCGTGCTTTCATGCAGCGACTCGCGCGTGCCGCCCGAGCTCATCTTCGACCAGGGTCTGGGAGAACTTTTCGTGGTGCGCGTGGCAGGCAATGTCCTGGGCGCAGCCGGCGTGGCCTCGATCGAGTACGCCGTGGAGCATCTGGGAGCCCGCCTCATCGTGGTCATGGGCCACGAAAGCTGTGGCGCGGTCAAAGCGGCCCTGAACACGCCCAAAGGGCAGTCGGCGGGTTCGATCGATCTGGACACGCTGGTGGCCCAGATCCAACCCAATATCGAAGGCTACCGCTCGCCCGCCAGCGGCTCGGGCAACGACAAGACGCTGCGTGAGCCGGTCAAGGCCAACGTCAACGGCGTGGTGCAGATGCTGACCAAGAAATCGGAGATCGTCCGCAAGGCCGTCGAATCGGGCC
>CANFHS010000015.1 GCA_947446835.1 Bacteriovoracaceae bacterium | reverse complement strand
GGCTGCGTCTCCTTCCAAAAAACATGGCCATCAACGTTCCAATAACAACTGCCAGTTAATAGTTTTTTTCCAGTTTGAACATGAATAGCCGAATGGCCAGGATGACAAGTAGCTTGAGAATGAAAGGATCACTTTACTTCAAACAAATCTTACCGGTCGTCCTGACCCAGATCCTGATTCGGCTGTTTCACGTTTCGGATTTCAGGATCGTCGTCGGTTTGGGCGAAGAAGTTCGCCTGATTCACGCCGTTCAGCACCATTTGTCCACTTTCGGACAATTTGTTGGAAGCGCGGGTCTCACTACGTTGCTCGTCCTCTGGCCCCGCTTCAAGGAGCCCGAACAGAGGGCACGCCTTCTATCCGCCACGCTGGTCCTAACCGTAGCCCTCTGCTTGCTGGTCACAATAGTGATTCGCTTTTCGGGCGACACGCTCGCCGAGCATTTCAAATTCGCGGGCGTTACTCAGTCTTTCAGCGGAAGTTACCTGTCTTTTGGCTGCATTAACATGGCGCTGCTGGCCGTCCAGCTCTGCTTGGATGGGGCCTTACTTTCGGTCGGTCTGCAGAGATTTACTCTTCTCAACACCGCGATTCTCGCCGTCGGAAACCTGCTGTTCGACGTGGGTGCGGTCCATCTTTTCAAGGAGGGCCGCCTCGACCTGCCGAGCGCCGCCCTGGCGTTTGTGGGCGGAACTTCCCTTTGGTTTCTCCTTGGAATCGTGATCAGTGTGACCATCCTGAGGCGCCACCTCCCCTTTCGGAAGCTGACAGATAGAGCTGCGCCGGGGCTTTTCGGGGTTTGGAAGCACGAAGTTGGAATTGCGATCACGAGATCCATCTCTCCCCTCTGGTACGCCTATCAAGTGGGAGGGGTCGCTGCCCTGGGTCCGTTTCTGGTCACGTACCAGGCCGCGCTTCATGTCGCCTATATCGCAGCCGTGCCTTTGGCCGGTGCCCTACCGGTCGCGGTAAGAGATTGCAGTCGCGAGATATCAGGAAAAGGCGCACGGGAACCCGGCACTTGGTTGAAGGAACTCATTTTTTTCACCTTCCTCCCTTGCACGGCGTTCCTGTTTCTTGCCGCAATCTTGGGCCGCCCACTGCTGGAAACTTTCTTTCAAGTACAGGCATCTGCCGTCGAAGGTCAGTTTCTGAGCTTATTCTTTGTAGGCTGCGGGATCGGCCAGTTAGGGCACGTGATCTCAGTGCCGCTCAGGGCGAACCTGAAGAACCACCTCCTCACTCGCTGGGTCGTGATCAGCGAGCTACTTGCCAACAATCTGGGATTCCTATTCCTGTCCCGCCAGCCCGGATTCCATGTGGGCTGGTTGGGGTATCTGACCTTGGGGTACGCGAGCCTCTACACCAGCCTGGTATTTTTATCTGTGACCAGACTTCAAAGGAAGAACGGCGCTCCGATGGTAGCCAGCGCCTAGCAGTCCCCACCCTGCTTCACTGCCCACAGCTCCCGCCGCGGACCTGGCCGTCCTGCACGATGGCGTAGCAGCGCGCTCCGTCCGGGGCGGTCAGCACCTGCACGTCGATCTGTGAGGACTTGGCCGGCGTGCAGGCCACAAGAGCCATCGTCAGCAGAAAAACCCACGCTCGATTCATGGACGCTCCTTCCCCTCCTGGCTTCCAGCCTAACCGGCCTGGCTGACACCGTAGGACCCTCCCACGCCCGCTGCGGAACCGCCGAAAGCCTGTCTTATACAGGACTTAGATAAAAATTTGCATTCCTTTGCATTGTTAAATACTCTTAACGAAAGGAGTCAAATTTATGTCGTCCTCCCTGCGCCGCCGCCTCATCGCCGCAACCTTTCTGCTCACCGGCGCGGGCGGCGCCTCCTGGTTCCTGCTTCGCCCAGCGCAAGCGCCCTCGTCACCGGCCGCAGCCGCAGCCGGGCCGGCCGCCTCGGCGCCTCAGCCCGTGGGCAGCGCCCTCCTTCACCAGCCTGAGGCCCAGCCCGTTGCCCAAGCACCGGTGAGTCCTCCGCTCAGCGCGCAGCTCGCCGTGCCCCCGAATGCGCCGCGCGGCGCTGCACCCGCTTCACAGGCTCCCGCCGCGGCTGCGGCGCCGCGCGGCTCGTGCTTCACTCTCAGCTTCACGCATCCCAAGGCCCCCGGGCACGAGGATCTGGACGACTGCGCCCAGCACCGCAATCTGGTGCGCGCTCCCCAGGCCGAAGCCAATCCCCAGACCGTGTGCGTGCGGGTGGACGGCACACCCGTGGCGTTCGAACGCACTCCCAAAGGCTTTTTGCTGGGCCCGGTTGCAGGCCCGCAGTCCACCATCACCGTGCGCTATTGCCTGGGCAAGCCCACCTGCATCGATCCCTGCCAAGCCCCGCGCGATGAGTTCATGGCGGCCCTGGGTGCCAACCCGGCTCAGCGCGCGGAAACTTCGCTCGGCACCGTGGAGCAGGAAATGGCTCACGAGCTGGCGGATCACGCGGACCTGGCCCTGTTTTCAGGCTGGGTTTCCGGCAAGGAACAGCCCGCCGAGTGCGCAGCCAAGACGCCGTCGCTGGCCGCGCGCCACTGAAAACCCGGAGGAACCTGCCCCATGCGTGCCACCCCGAATCCGATCCGTTGCGTGATCAGCTTGGCAGGGCTCTTCCTGGTGGGCTGCACCGGCCAGCTGAAGGAAGCTTTCCGTTACGCCCAGCAGGAGCAGGTATTCAGTTCGCAGCTCGAAGTGAACACCCAGGTCGACCTGCTCTGGGTGGTCGACAACTCGGCCTCCATGGACGTGTCGCAGGACAACCTCCGCAAGGGCTTTGCCGCCTTTGCCCAGAAGTACATGAAGCCCAACTGGGACATCCAGGTCGCCGTGATCACGACCGACACCTACCTGGCCGATCCGGCCTACCACAGCGGCCTGGACCTGCTGGGCACTCCGTACACCGGGTACCTGGATCGCATGGCGGTGGCCGGCACCTACAGCTCGGCCTGGGTCCAAGGCCACGCCGCCCAGTGGGCGAACCCCGGCTGGGCCCCCGGCCTCCTGGATCTGGGCGCGACGAGCCCCACCTACGGGAAATTCGCGGGCGGCGTGCACTACCACGACCTCGTGCCCGCCTGGTTCGCCTACGGCGCCTCGGACCCGACCATCACCTTTGCGCGCCTCCTTCCAGGACTTCACGACGGCCCCATCGCGGCCCTTTGCACCGAGGACTTTCCCACGCGCCACTTCTTTGCCGGACGCCCCAAGTGTTCCACCCGGGATTTCGGCCCCAACACGGGCCCGTCGCATTGCCTGAGTCCCGACACCGGCGCCGGAGAAACCGCCATTTCCCAGTGCGTGAACACCGTGCAGAACGACACCGTCCGTTCCGGCAAGGCCATCCTGCGCACCATGCCGCCTTCGGGCACACCCGGCAACCAGGCGTGGATTGACCAGCTGGTGGCCGACTTCCGGGTCAACATCACCACCGGATCGGCCGGCCATGGTTCGGAACGGGGTCTTGAATCGGTCCTGACGCTGCTCAAGCAGAACGAGTCCACGTCGACTCCTTTTTTCCGGCCTGGATCCACCCGAGGAATCATCTTCGTTTCGGACGAGGACGACCAGACCCTGCTTGAGCCCGTCACCGCGGCGGAACTGGGCACCTACAAGCCCAACACCGATTACCGCTGCGACCTGGCTGGAACCCAGGCCCTGAACGGCGGCAACGCCAGCCCCACCTGCTGCTCGAGCGGCTGCGCCTACCAACCCTTCACTCTGGACGGCAGCGGGGCACCGGTGGAGTGCTCGCTCAAATTCATCGACGGCACCACGCGCGTGGCCAGCATCTGCCCGCGCCAGGACAAGCTGCGCCCGGTCAGCAGCATCAAGGCCGAGATGGATGCGTTCTTCTCGACCCTGGATGGCCCGCAGGGCGACCCCACCTCCTACTTTGTCTCGGTCATCACACCCCTGACGCTGGCTTCGATCCAGGCCATGCAGGCCTCGCGCGACACCGAAGACGCTGCCGCGGCCGTGCAGAAGATCCAGGCCGTGGACCGCGGAGACCGCTACCTGGAACTGGCCGACCTGGTCGCGGCTCCCACCGGCAAGCCTGCCGTGAAGATGGACATCGGCTCCAGCGACTACGGCCCCGTGCTGGAAGCCGTGGGGCGGGCCATCGTGGAAAAGAAGAGCAGCTTCACCCTGAGCCGCGAACCCACCGGATCAGAAGACATGATCGTAGCCGTCCTGCATGCGGATGGCACCCGGACCCTGGTCAGCCCGGCTCAATACACGATCAACGGAAGGACCCTGACTGTGACCGACCTGGATCTGGTCCTGGCCTTTGCCTCGACCGACCGGGTGCTCATCAACTACCAGCCCAAGACCGCGGGCTGAACCTACAACCCTGGAACCGGAGGACCCCATGTTCGAGAACCTGATGCACATCGCTCCCATCCTCGTGGCCGGCAGCCTGGCCCTGGCCATCATCGCCGAGCGCGCCCGGGCGCTGTTCCGGGTCTATCCGCTCCAGAACCCCGAGGCTTTTTTCGACAAGCTGGGCGAACTGGTGCTGGGCGGGAAGCTGGCCGAAGCCGTGGCCCTGTGTGACCGTTTTCCCGCCAAGCCCCAGGCCCAGGTGGCCAAGCGTGCGCTCCTTCGCGCGCATCAGCCCGAGCCTCTCATTGAAGCGGGTCTGGAGCTTGCGGTGGGCGAGGCCACCCAGACCATCCAGAAGCGCACCACCTTTCTGGCCACCATCGCCAACGTGGCCACGCTGCTGGGCCTGTTCGGAACCATCGCAGGCCTGATCCATTCATTCGAAGCCGTGGGTCATGCCGATGCCCAGCAGAAGTCGGCCCTTCTCGCCGCCGGCATCTCCACGGCCATGAACGCCACGATGATGGGCCTGGCGGTGGCCATCCCCTGCATGGTGGCCTTCAGCTTTCTCATCAACCGCACCAACCGCCTGATCGCCGACGTGGACCACTCGGCCATCCGCACGCTGGACCTCCTCAAGCAACGTGCCTATTCCTCGGAAAGGAGCGCCTGAACCATGCGTGCGGGCGAATCCCAGGACTTCGAGCTGAACCTGGCGTCGATCATCGACTGCTTCACCGTGCTGATCGCGTTCATGCTGGCCACGGCCTCGTTCCTGTCCATCGGCGTCCTGGACGCCGGCATGGCCGCGGCGGGAGCCGAAGCCAAGTCCCAGGCCGAGCCCCCGCCCGTCCAGCTTGTCCTGACCCTGCGCAAGGACCACTCGGTGCTGCTGGAGCTGAGCGGAAGGGAAAGCCGGAAGGAAGAGATCCCTGCCTTGGGTCAATCCACCGACCTGGAGTCCCTGGGCGCCCGCCTCAAGGCCACCCAAGGCCGCTGGAGCGCGCTCCAGTCGGCCACCCTCCAGGCCGAAAACCAGGTCCCTTATCGCGATGTGATCCAGGCCATGGACGTGACCCGCAAGACCCTGCCGGCCGTGCTGCTGGGCGGGTTCTGAGAAAAAGGAGAGCAGCACCATGTCGTTCCTGAAACGGAAAAAAAACAGGAAGCGGGCCCCCTTGAGCGGCGAAATGGAACTTCAGATCACTTCCATGGCCGACATCTTCACCATCCTGCTGGTGTTCCTGCTCAAGAGCTTCAGCACGGGCGCCGTGAACATCACCCCCGGCGCGGGGATGATCCTGGCGCAGGCCCAGGCCGCCGAGGCCCCGGTCGAGGCCCTGAAGGTCGAAGTGTCGGAGGCGACGGTGGCGGTGGAAGGCACCCCCGCGGCTCCCCTCCAGCATTTCGAGTTCAACCCGGGCGACCTGGAATCCCAGGGCAACTCCAAGGCGTTGTCGCTGGTGCTGGAAAGGGAGCGGAAGCGGCAGGTCCTCATTTCGCAGAACAATCCGGATGTGAAGCTCGACGCCCGCATCGTGATCATTGCCGACGAGCGCGTGCCTTACCAGACCCTCAAGGTGGTCCTGGCCTCGGCCGCCTTGCAGGGCTTCACGGACTTCAAGCTGGCCGTCATCCAGAAGGAGTGACGATCATGACCCGCTTTCTTGCCTTGGGGTTGTTGCTGCTGCTGATCCTGGTGCACGCCCAGCCCGCATTCACAGCCGATCCGGCTTCTTCCGAAACCTTGGACCGCGTGGACCGCGGCGTGGACCAGGCAGCCTTGGGCGCCCAGGAGGCGGCCATGTCGCGGATCACGGCCCTGATCCAGAAGTACCGGGGCACCCGGCAGGAACCCGTGCTTCTCTTCAAGCTGGCCGAGCTTCAGACCCAGGCTGCCTCCTACCGCTTCCGCATCGCCCACGGAGCACAAACCTCGCACCGCGACCGCGAGCTGGCCGAGTATCGGAAGACCTTGCAGCAGGCCACGCGCACGCTCAGCGACTTCCTGGCCAAGGATCCGGAATCGCCCGACAGCCCCAAGGCCTGGTTCCTGCGCGGCAAGGCGTTCGAAGAGCTCGACGACAAGGCTTCGGCCACGCGGGACTTCGAGAAGATTGTGCGCTCCTACCCGGACTCGGAGCCCCTCATCCCGGCCAGCCTTTCGCTGGCCGACTTTGCCATCGCGGCCAACGATCCGGCCCGCGCCATCGGGCATCTGGAGCGCGTCGAAAAGCATCCCGATGACCCGCAGCTTCCGTTTGCCCTCTACAAGCTGGCCTGGGCCCACTACAACCTGAAGCACATCCCGTTGGCGCTGGAGTACGTGGAAAAGCACGTGGCTCGTGCCGATCCGATGTTCCGTGAGAACATGCTCCAGGACGCGACGCTGTTCTTCATGCAGGGCCTGGAGGACCGCGTGGATGGCTACTCGGTGGCCTCGGCGCTGGAGCGCTTCCGCAAGCTGGACCAGGGGCCGGCCCTGGGAAAAATGCTGGTCCGCTTTGCCAAGCTGCTCAGGTCGCACGGCCGCGAGCAGGAGCTCGACCAGTGGAAGGAGCTGGTCCTGGCGCGCGAATCGGATCGGCCCGAAAGCCTCGAAGTGGTGCTGACCGTCTTCGAAAACCAGCTCAACCGCCGCAGGTTCCAGCAGCTTCCGGCAACCGCGCGGGACCTGGTCCCGCTGGCTGCCAAGCACCCGGGCTTCGAAGGCTTTCCGCGGGCCCAGAAGCTGCTGATCGACACGGCCGAACAGCTCCAGCAGATCCTGGTCAAGAACCACGAGGCCGATGGCGTGTCGGTGCTGGCCGAGGTTCTGGCAGGAATCTACGACACCTTCACCCGCATCGTGCCGGAGCAGGATGCGCGCATTCCCCGGGTCCACTACAACCTGGCCGAGACACTTTTTGCGATCCGCGACTTCGAAGGAGCCACCCGGCACTACCGCTGGGTGGCCGAGCACCGCCCGCCGGGGCCTCTGGCCAACTCGGCTCTCAAGGCCATCGCCTCGCGCTACGAGTCGCTCAAGCAGCTGGGGCTGATTCCCGGCACCCTCCAGGCCCGCTCGGCACAGGCACCTGCTTCAAACCCGGCCCTTCCCCCGCTCCTTTCCGAGTGGATTGGCTGGGTCGACGAGCAAAGACTTCGCGACCCGCAGTCCGTCGGAGACTTCCTGTTCGAGTCCAATCGTTGCCTCTACGCGCAAGGCCTCGTTGCCCAGGCCCTGGCGCGGCTCCGTTCGTGGGTGGACGAAAGCCCCGCCTCGCCCGTGGCCGTGACCTCGGCCACCCTGATCCTGGACAGCTGGATCGTGGCGCAGGACTGGGAAGAAGTTCACCGGCTGGGACGCACGTTCCTGAAGAACCCGGCCTGGAAGAAGGGCCCCTTCGGAGAACGGCTGCTCCAGATCGCAGCCGACGCCCGCGCCCGGAGCATCCAGCGACTCCTGGAGAGCCATGACTTTGCCCGGGCCCTGGAACTGGGCGACGACTTCGTGGATCAGTATCCGCAGAGCGCAAGGATTCCTGACGTGCTTCTGGCTTCGGGTCATGCCGCAGTAGCCCTGGATCGCCCTGAGCTGGCCCGGCAGAAGTTCACCGCCCTGATCGAGGGCGTCGGCGCAGCCGGAAGGACAAAAGACACTCCGGCCCTGGCGCCCGCGCTTCTGGCGCGAGCCACGCTCCACGAAGGGCGCTTCCGCGCCGCCGAGGCCGCACAGGACCTGGACGCAGCCTTTCGCGTGACGCCCGCGAACTCCGGCGCGGAGGCAGACCGACTGCGCCGCAAAAGCCTGCTTCTGGCCTGGATCTCGGGGCAAATGCCGCTGCTCCAGCGGATCCTGGGCAATGGGACCATCTGCACGCCGGGCCTGGCTGTGGAGTGCGACCGCTTCCAGGCACTGCTCCGGCTCCAGCTTCCGCAGCCGGGCACCGAGCCGCTCCGGGCTTCGCTCGAAAGCGCGCGCGAAGGACCTGAGCTCAACCGGGCGCTTTGGGCGGCAGTCGTGCTCGAAAATTCTGGCCAGCTCTCTTTCCGGGATCGGCTGCGCGCGCTTCGGATCCTGGCCAAGGGCTGGGAGTCACTGGACGCCTTGACCCGCTTCGCCCTTCTGCCTCGCATCTCGGTCTCGGTGCCACAGTCGATGGCACAGAACCGGAAGGATCTGGAAAAGCAGTGGCCGCTTCGCGCCAATTCCCGGGCCATCACCCAGCGCATCGAGGCCATCCGCGAGGTCGAGTCGACCGCGACCCAGGCCATGAAGCTTCCTTGGGCGCGAGTCCGTGCCCAGCTCCTGGCCGAGTCCGCGGGCCTCTACCTGGACCTCTCGCGCGGCCTGGGCAAGCTGCCTTCTCCCAAAGGCCTGTCGGATTCCGAGCGGGTCGAGTACGAGCAGACCGTTTCGAAGCTCGTCATCCCGTTCGAAGAAAAAGGCCAGGAGATGCAGGCCCAGGCCTTTGCCATTGCTTCCACCTTTGCCATCGAAGACGAGGCTTTCCTGGCAGTGGCCGCGCCGTTTCTCCAGGACAACCCGTCCCAGGCCAAGGCGCTGAAACCCGCCCAGGCCCCGGGCGTCCTGTCGCGCCTGGATCTGGAAGCGCTGATCCGCATGGATGCACCCGGAAACTGGAACCGCCTGGCGCCGGACAGCGAGGACCCGCTGCCGCTGCTCAAAGCCCACTGGGCCGACGCCCTTCGCCTCAAGCAATGGGCCAAGGTGGCCTACCTGGTCCAGGAGGCCACGGACAGGAAACTCATTCCGGGCTCGGGCCTGGCACTGATGCGTGCGGTTTCGCTCGCGCAGGCCGGCGCGCGAGGCGAAGCCTTGGCCGAGATCGCGGAGGCGCGGAAAGACCTTCCACCAGAAGCACGCAAGCAGGCCGTGGGCGTTCTGCTCTCCCACTCGCTGCGTGCCTGCTCCAAAGCCAGGACCCGCGAGTGGCTCGACGAAGCCTACCGCCTGGATCCCGAAGCCGCGCTGAAGCTCAAGATAACGCCGCCTGCGTCCGCGATGCCGCAGGAGCCCTTGGCCCAGGTGCTTTACCTGGCTGAGCAGTGGCTCAGGAGCTCCTGAGCCGATTCGTCAAATGTTTGACTTTCTCCATATTGTTAAATACACTTAACTTATGGAACAAGTCCGCGCCATCTGGACCCTTTTCCTGTTGGGCTTGACCCTCCAAGCCCTGGAAACCAGCGCCGTTTGGGCCGATACCCACGCCCGGTCGGCCCCCCTGCCCAAGCGCGAAAAGAAGATCGATTTCGAGGACGAGCTCGTCGAAGGCCTGAGCCAGCGCCCGCTCGACAGCCTGAGCCAGGTCGGCGAAGCCGCGCGCCGCAAGAAACGCCCGCACCTGTACCGCATACGCGTGGGCTTCCGCGCCGAGACCCTCGAAACCCTGCACGAGCTCAGGTTCACGCCATGAAAACTTACGTCGTGACCTGGCTCGGTGCGGACCGCGTACCGATCCGAAAGCTCTGGGACCCCGACCGTCCTTTGCCGCTGGGCCAGCCGGCGCGCTGGCTTCTGGAAAAAACGGAAGGCGGCGTGCGCGTCCGCGAACTGTCGGACCCCCGAAAAGGCCCATCGCCCGCGCGCCTCCGCCGGCTCGACGCCGGCACCCGGCTTGAACTCGAACCCGGTCTGCTGCTGGAGCTCGAGCCCATCCGGTGGGCCACGCCCGTTTGCCAGGACCCGGGCCTGAAGATTTCGCGCGATGGCAAAACCTGGACCCGACCCGAGGAGCAAGAGCTCAGCCGGGTCTCCCCGGGCCTCCGCTTCAGTCACGTGAACGCGCCCGACGTGGGCCATTCGTCGGCCCGAGGCACAGACCCCGAGGCGCTGTGGTTCCGCAAGGCCGTGCAGGCTTCGCTGGGTGGCGTGGCCTCGCTGTGCCTGATGCTGATGCTCTGGCCCAAGCCTCAGGCCCACGACGCCGAGCTCGTGCCCGCGCAGTTCGCCAAGATCGTGCTCACGCCACCCAGGAAGCCCGAGCCCGCAGCGCCGGCCGCGGCGCCCGCCACGCAAGCCAGTCGCAGTTCGGCCAGGGCTTCGGTGGTACAGGCGTTCCGCGCCCGGACCCTGCAGAGCGCCGTCAAGGGACTGCTCAAGGGCGGCATGACCCGCCTCCTGGCCCAGTCCGACATCGTGACGGGCGCGGGCGGAACCGAGCAGGCCCGTCGCCTCTTTTCGACCAAGGACGAGGCCCTGCGCGCCACTGCCTCGGACACGGGCCTCATGCAGGGACGCAAGGTCGAGCTCTCGGCCCTGGGCGGAGGCAACTCCGGCGGCTATGGCAAAGGCGTCGCGGCCGCGGTCCACGGGCAAGGCAAGTCGCTGGTCGCAATGGACACCCCCGGAGCTGCGGTCGAGGAAGGCCTGACCAAGGAGGAAGTGGGCGAGGTCATCCACCGTCACATGGCCGAAGTCCGCTACTGCTACGAGGCGGCCATGCTTCGACAGCCCGAGGTCGAAGGAAAGCTGCTCATCTCCTTCGTGATCGGCGCGCCGGGATCGGTCAAGACGGCGCAGCTCAAGCAGTCCACGTTGCCCGATCCCAGGCTCGATGACTGCGTGATCCGCAGGCTGCTGAGCTGGAAATTCCCGAACACCAAGGGCGGCATCGACGTTGCCGTGACCTATCCGTTCCTTTTCAAGACCCTGGGGAGGTGATGAGCCATGAAAAACAGAACCATTGCCATGATCCTTGTCCTGACCTCACTGGCAAGATCGGCCACTGCCGCCGATCCGGGCGAACGGGTGAACGTGGACCAGATCAAGGAAAAGTACTGGGCGCGTGGCGAAGAGAGCGAACTTGGCGTGGTCCAGAACCGCCTCTATTCCAAGTCGCGCCGCTTCGAGCTCGGGGCCTTCGCCGCGACCCTTCCTTCAGACCCGTTCCTCTCCACCACCGCCTACGGATTTTCGCTGGGCTACTCGTTCACCGAGTTCCTGGGTCTGCGCGCCCTGGCGTGGAAGTCCATTGCCCAGGGCTCTTCCGCGCGCGAAGCCCTGGAGCTGACCGGCAAACGCGCCAGCACCAACGAACCCCAGGGTTACTGGGGCGCCGAGGCCGTCTGGAGCCCCATCTACGGCAAGCTCTCGCTGCTGGGCAGCTCGATCCTCTACTACGACTTTCACCTGCTCGCGGGCGCCGGGGTCACCGTCACCGAGAACCCGGCATTCCGGAATTGCGCCACGGCCCACCTGGGCCTGGGCCAGCAATTCTACCTGAACCAGAAGCTGGCGCTCCAATTCGACTACCGCATGATGGTCTACAGCGAACACCTGCGCGAGAAGGAAATCACGGCACGCCTGGGCCAGGACCTGGGCTCCAGGACCAACACCACCCATGCCATCAGCCTGGGAGTGAACTTCCTCTTCGGGGGAGGCCAGTGATCATGAAGACACGTCACCTGCTCCTTGCGGCAATCGGATTGGCCGCGTGGCTGACTCCCCAGGGCTGGGCGGCCGGTCGCGCGCAGGCCCTGGGAGCCTGCACCGGCCAGGAGGCCTGGCAACTTCCCGATGACCTGTCCAGGAAGTTCCAGTCCGAGTTCCGGGAATTCCTGGCAGGCCGCAGCTCGCCGATGCGCGGCCTGGCCATGGGAATCGCGCTCAGGCAGCAGTCCGCCGCCCAGCCTGGGGTCCGGGCCTTCTCGGAGTACTGGATTTCGCGCGCCCTGTTTGAAGCGCGACTCATCCCCATCGCCGCCCAAGGCTTCACCTTGCTCGCGGCCTCGCCTGCCTCGCGCAGCCAGGCGGGAATCCAGCTGGCCGCGCTGCAGTGCCTCGACGCGATCCGCTCCCGAAATCCCGCGTTCGGCATTCCCGAACGGGTCACGCAGAACCTGGCTTCACTGCAGGCCCTGGCCGAGACCCAGCCGGAGCGCGAAGCCATCTTCAATGCGGCACTGGAAATGACGGCCGACCCCCGGGCGGTCGACCGCCTGCTGAAGGACGCGCCCGCCTGGCGTTCGCTCCACGAGCTGCAATCGGCCGCCCGGGCGGGGAACCACGCCCAGAGCGTGGAGGCCGGCACCCGTTTCCTGAAGGAGTCGCCCCTGCCACCCCGCCTGGAACGCTACACCGATTCCGCGCACCTGCTCGTGGCCAGGGCGCTCTACTCGCTGGGTCGTCCGGCCGAAGCCGTTGCGCACGACCGGGCCATCAGCAAGAAATCCAACCACCTGGCCCAGGGCATCCAGGAAATGGCCTGGGCCCTGCTGGCCTCCGACCGCCCGGGCGAAGCCATCGGTGCTGCCCTTTCTCTCCAGGCCGGAGGCCTGCGCCACACCTTCGTGCCGGAAGGCCCCATGGTCATGGCCATGGCCTTCAACGAGCTTTGCCATTTCCAGGAATCGCTTCAGGCCACCCAGCGCTTCAAGAATGACTACGAATCGTCCTGGAACTGGCTGGAAGCCTGGAGCAAGCGCGACCCGGCCGGGCATCTGGCGCTTTACCCGCTGGCCGTCCGCTTCCTCAAGAAGGACAAGACGCTCGACGTGCCGTTGCGGATTGCCACCGAGTGGGCGCGTTCGCCCGTGTTCCAGGCGTACCAGGAGGAGATCAACCTCCTCTACGACACACGCGATGCAGGCATGGCCTTGAGCCGCGCGGGTGCACTGGAGATGCAGGAGCTTTCCCTCCAGATCGAGCGCGACTGGAGACGACTGAAGCCCCGGGTGCAGGGCGAGCACCGCCGACTCAAGCCCGGCGAGACGCTTTCATCGAGGCTTCGCGACGAGCTGGCCGCGCTCAAGGCCAAGATCCTGGCTTACCGCAGGATGGCCCAGGCCGCTCCGGCCCTGAAGAACATCCTGGCCTCGTTCGAGGAATCCTCGCCCTCCATTCGGGCCGATCGTGTGGAGCGCATCAACCGCGACCTGGATGAACGGACCCGGGGCATGCACATCCGCCTCGAAGAGATTGCCGAGAACAACCAGCTCATCGAGGTCGAGATCTTCAACGGCGCAAGCCAGGACATCATCTTCCAGAACGCCCACCCCGAGTACCGGGAGTTGGCCCAGAAGATGAAGGCCCGGATCGAAAGGGCAAGTGCCGAGAAGGTGCTGGACTGGGGCCGCATTTCGGCAGCCTCGGCCGAGGCAAACGCCGAAATCTGGGAAGACGAGCTGGGCACTTTCCAGGCCGAACTCATCGACCACTGCGAGAGCAAGGACAAGTACCTGGCCCTGAGGAGGAAGAACCCATGAAACGCCCCCCTGCCGCCCCTGTCGAAGCCGTTGCCCAGGACCACCGTTGCTGGCTGGGCGGTCACGTGGACGACATCACGATCCTGGGCTGCGAGTTCACCTCGGCAGCGCAGGCTCCCATCGCGGAGTTCGCCCCGGGCGCGCGCATCCAGCTCCACCTCCTGGACGTGGACCGGCAGCTGGGCGAGTGCGCCTGGGCACGCGTCGGCTCCGTGCGCCTGCACGGTGGAACGTGCACCTACCGTCTGGAGTGGGACGACGTTCCCCGGCTGCTGTTGCCGTTCCAAAGGAGCGTCGAAGAATCCATTCAGGCCCGGCGTGCTTCCCAGGCTCGGGGCGCCTGAAGCAGCGTCCGCGCGTGGGATTTGACCCGGGTCAGGCCGCTCCAGAACGCGGCCTGCGCCCGGACCGGGAGCGGCGGCAACCAACGGGCCACCGGGAATTCCCGTGGACGGAGGCCCCGGCTCTGGAGCAGGAGTTCGGCCGCAGTCCACCCCGAAGCGCAGGCGCTTTCCATGGAGCTCGGCAGGTGGGTGCGGATCCAGTCGCCTGCCACGAGCAGGCGCCCCGGGATGAGCTCCGGCTCGGGCCGCAGGGACTCGGCACCGGGCTTGGGACAATGGATGGCCATGGGAATGCGGTTCACCGCGGCACTCACGACCCGGGCATCGCGGGCGCCCGGAATATTTTCTCGGATCTCGGCCAAAGTGCGGTCGATCAGCTCCTGCTCGCTGAGCTGCGCCACCCGGTGCGAGTAGATGATGTTGCTGGCCACGAACGAGGGCCGCTCAGGATCTCCGGGACGGATGTTCGACAAATCATAGAAGTCGCAGTTCAGATCGCCTTCGCGGTGCATCCGGGCCCAGAAACGCCGGCGCGTCACCTTGCGATCGAACTTCAGGTAGAGGCTGACATAGGGGCAGGGCTCGAGCTTTGCGGCCGATTCCGCCCAGGCCTTGCCCTCGAGGAGCGTGCCCAACAACCGGGACGCGTCCTGCGGCGAAAGGGCGCAGAGCACCTGCTCGGCCTCGATCGCGGTGTCCTGGCCCGACACGTGCAGCCGGAAGCCGCCGTCCGGGCGGCGCTCCAGGCGCTCTACCCGGGCTCCGACGCGGACTTCGCCACCGGCCTCGCGGATGATCCGGGTCGCGCCTTCGGCAAACAGGTCGCCCAGGCCTGCCTTCGGGAAACCGATGCGGAAATCCCGGCGACCCATCAGGAAACGCGCGAAGCGGAGGAAGGCCGCTGAAGAGCATTCTTCCAGCGGCACGTTCAGGATCGAAAGGGCGATGAAGCGCCAAAGGTGATCCACCGCCGAGTCGCTCACGCCCATGTGCTTGAGCAGCTCCGAGGCGGGAATGGAATCGTAGGCCATGACCTCGTCGTTGTCGGTCGAGATGGCCAGGCTGAGCAGCGCCTTTTGCGAGTACAGATCGGGGAAACGGATGCCCGGCATCCGCAGCAGGCTGGGCACGAAATGGAATGGAGCGGGCACAGGTGCGTAGGTCAGCGGGTAGGCCCGGTCCCCGTCCATCTGGTCAATGAGCGACTCGCTCTGCCAGTCGGCCGCGTCCTCCCAGGAGGTGCCACAGGCTTCCAGGAAAGCCTTCATGTGGGGATAGGTGGACAGCAGGACGTGCGGCCCCAGGTCGATGACCTCACCGGTGGAAGGGTCCTTCCAGCACTGCGCCCGCCCGCCCAACCGGGGAGCCGCTTCCAGCACCCCGACCTTCACTCCCTGCCGGGAAAGCGCCACGCCGGCCGTCAAACCGGCCAAACCGCCACCGATGATCCAAACGTCCATAGGAGCTGTGTACTGCCAGGGCCCGGGGTGTTACAAGCCCCATCACCGATGGCAAATTCGAGCCAGGACACTTCCCAGCCCCGCCACGCCCAGGTCGACGCGATCCTGGATCGCGATGGAAACCCCATCTTTTCGGACTCCGGCAAAGCCCAGGGGCCCGAAGCAGGCCCCCGCGCCTGGGCGTCCCACATCCGCGTCCTGAGCACGGCTGGCCTGCCGTGGCCGGCCAAGCTGGCCTTGGGCGTGCTGATTCCGGCCCTGCTGCTGCTGGGGCTGGCCATCATCCTGTTCTTCCTGGCCGGGCTGCTGGTATTCCGAACCGTCGGCGGCGTGCTGGGGCTTCTGGGCTTTGCCTCGCCCCGTCGGCCTCACCGCGACCCGATGGACCTCATCCGATCGAGATGACCCGGTACTCGCGGCGGGTGCCCCGGATCTCGACCTGAACGGGCTCGCCCACCTTTTTACCCAGAAGCGCCTCGCCCAGAGGGGACTGGGGCGTGATGACCTGGACCGGCTTGCCATCCACCTGGGTGATGAGGCCACCGCCGCTCGGAGCCACAAAATAGTAGGCGCGCGTCGCCCCAAGCTCCAGCTCGACCAAGGCCGATGGAATGACCGGATCTTCCACCCCGTAGGTCCGCCGCGGCAAGAACCGGTAGACCGTGAGCAGCTTTTGCAGCTCGGCAGCCCGCTCGGAGCCCGGTTCACGCAGGGCGTCCACCAGCTCCTCACGGAGGTGCTCTTCGATGACCTGAAGCAGTTTGAGTTTATCCACCGGGCCTCACCTTAACGGAAATCCCGCCTCCGGAACAGGCACGAAAGCTGCTGGTTCGTGGCCCACATGCGCCTCCCCGCGATGACCCTCCCCCTCCTGCTTTCGGCCTGGCTCGGAATGGCTTGCCAGCGAGCCGCCTCCGAGTCCGGCAATCTGGGTTCGCCCCAGGAAATCCAGCTCGAGGTTGCCGGAACCACGACGACCGCGCGCACCTGGGTCGCCACGGACGGAGGCTCGCTTCCCGGCCACGGCGCCGGGCTGCTCTTCGTCTCTGGAGTGGACGGCGGCTTTATCGAGCCGGTCGACGGCATCTACGACCGGCTGGCTGCCGACTTCGCGCGATCCGGCGTGCATGCCATTTTCGTCAAATACCGCAATCCAGGCGAGCTGGATGACTCGGTAGCCGACGCGCTGGCCGCTGCCGGGTGGCTTCGCGACCAAGGGGTCAACCGGCTGGTGACCGTGGGCTGGTCGTTCGGTGGGGCCGTGGCCATCACGGCGGCCACCCGCATCCCCGAGGCCGTCGGCATGCTGGGCTTCTCGGCCCAGTCGCGCGAGACCGAGGCCATCGGCTTTTTC